>NZ_JBIMQP010000019.1:0-54339 GCF_043945315.1 Enterobacter cloacae complex sp. 2024EL-00227 | reverse complement strand
TCGATTACATTGAAGTGTTCTACAACCGGGCCCGGCGCCACAGTCACCTCGGCGGCCTCAGTCCGGAGGCCTTCGAACAGGCCTCATCGTGAGGACAGAATTTGTCTACGGGCGTGGGGTCAGTCCAAAACGAGGCCATCTGCTTGACTAGACACCAACAGAATAGCCTCTTAGCAGCCGCAAGGCAAGGAGAAGTGTTAACATTGTTAACACCAAGCTGTAATGTCCCCTTTGAACCATTCTAAAATGTCCCCAGACAATTCTCTGGGGGATTTTTCATGATCAAAGAGACTGTTACGATGAGTCATAAGGAACTCCACCGACTTCAGATTATTCAGGAGTCAATTAATCGACATATTACTCAGGAACAAGCTGCGGCACGCATTGGCATTTCTATTCGGCAGGTTAAACGTCTGGTGCAACGGTATAGAAATGAAGGGCCTTCTGGTCTGGTTTCCCACCGACGTGGAAAGCGTCCTAATAATTCCTTTTCTACTGAATTCAGAGCAACAGTAATTTCACTCCTCAAAGGCCGTTACGCTGATTTTGGACCTACGTTTGCGTGCGAAAAATTGCGCGAGATACACGGTTTATCTTTATCCGTTGAAACTCTCAGAAAGTGGATGATAGAAGAGGGGTTATGGCGTGAACGCCGTCGTAAAATTGCCCGTATATATCAACGCCGCATGCGACGACCATCTTACGGTGAACTGATCCAGATTGATGGCTCACCTCATGACTGGTTTGAAAATCGAGGCCCCAGATGTACACTGATCGTTTTCATTGATGATGCCACCAGTGCGTTGATGGCGTTGCGTTTTGTGCCTGCTGAAACAACCCGGGCTTACATGGAAACCCTCCGGGGTTACCTTAATGATCATGGCGTACCGCTCGCTCTCTACTCTGATAGACACAGTATATTCAGGGTAAATAACCCAGAGCGGGAAGGTGAGCTGACCCAGTTCACTCGTGCGATAAAGACACTGGGCATCGAGCCAATCCATGCCAACAGCCCGCAGGCAAAAGGGCGGGTAGAGCGCGCCAATCAGACACTACAGGACAGGCTGGTCAAAGAAATGCGGCTTCAGAATATCAGTGATATTGAAACAGCAAATGCATGGTTGCCGACCTTTATTGAAGCCTATAACAACCGGTTCGCTACGTCGCCTCGTACTACTGATAATGCTCATCTTGATGTGCACCATTCTGAAGAGGAACTGGGTTATATCTTCAGCCTACAGGCGAAGCGCGTTCTGTCTAAAAATCTCACTTTCCAGTACAAAAGCAGTGCGTTTCAGGTACGCAGTGAGGGCCGGGGATATCGACTTAGGCATTCGGTTGTTACTGTATGCGAGAACTTTGACGGTGAAATTAACGTTCTGTATGACGGGAAAGCGCTGGGCTGGGAAAAGTATGTTGATGGCCCGGAGCCTATACCACTGGATGATGAAAAGAGTGTCCATGAACGAGTGGATAATGCCCGTATTGATTTACGCTCAAAATACTATGTTAAACCTAAAGCTGACCATCCCTGGCTTACGCGCCGAACGCAAAGTCATCAGCAAGTTAAGCCCCCGAAGTTACCTAAAAAGAAGCCTGATCCCGATAAAAAAGATTGAAACCAAGATCGATTCGGTTGAGTGCATATCCATTCATAGGGTAGATTCTTAAGTCGCGTTTCTGGTGTTCATTTTCGGGTGGTTTGTTACTTGTTTTACCGGGGATATGCCAGAAACGCGCTGAGTCAGTCTGGGCGGTGCGCGTAATGCGGCGTTATGGTAAATAGCCTATGCTAATGTCCGCTAAGAGCGAGAAGCGGACGTTTGGTTGACGAACTATATATATAAAAAAACATAGCCCGTCAGAATTGTGTTTTAGGGTTTGCTGATAACTGCAACATATAAAATTGAACCATCATTTTCATGGCTTACCGGTCCACTGACCCGTACCAGGTCCTGAGCATCGAAGTGCTGCCCGTTCCAGACTTTCTGCGGGATGCGGACTTTGATGGTACCGGTTGGGTCGCGGAACGTATACCACTCGTCCTGCTGCTGGCTGACAACATTGCCTTCCAGTGTGATCCACGCCCCTTCGTGCATTGACGATACGATCTGAATCCGGCTTTGACTATTCTCCTGCTGAACTTTATGACCGGCATACATGTGCTCAGTGACGACAGGCTCTTTCTCTGCGGAGAAGCCACCTTGCGCTGCCAGAGCAGGAATGGCGATGAACGAAGTGAGTAACACTCCGGTGACGAACTGACTGAAATATTGTTTTTGCATAGCAGATTCCATTTATAATTTTACATCCCCCATGGGGGATATTGTCGATGATAAATGAGCGGCTATAAAAGCTCAATTCCTATCCCCGGCAGGGGGATAAAAATATGATGGGCTTCAGAAATATAAAACCCACCGGTTGGTGGGTTCAGGCGTGAGATTCATACAGGAGAAAATCAGCTCGTTACGCCGATCCAGCCGTGATAGCCCATGTAAATGCCGACAAGTGCAATCAGTACGCTTGAGAAGTATGGAGCCCGCCGCGCCAGCGTATCCAGGCCACTCCAGCGTTTGGTTGCCTGACGAACGCTGAAAGCCGCCGCTGCGCCCACTGAAACCAGCGTGATCGCTAAACCGATGCTGAAACACAGTACCAGCGCGGCACCGAGCGTAAATTCCTTCACCTGGATGCAGAGCAGCAAAACGGTAATGGCTGCCGGGCAAGGAATAAGGCCGCCGGTCAGGCCGAACAGGATTATTTGTCCGGTGGTTACGCTGCGATTCGCAAAACGTTTTTTGATGTCGTTCGCATGCGCTTTTTCGTGAGCATCCTGATATTCGCGAGAATTAACATCCAGACCTTCCAGCGAGGAATGATCGTGGTCGTGTTCATGTTCACGGAATTCCACATCATAATCATGCACATGGCCGCGATGGCCTAAAGACAGGCGAACATCAAAGCTGTGTGGCTCCGGGATCGCCAGGGCCGATTCCATAAACCCGTCTTTTTCGACGAAATCAAATACCTGTGAAAATGTCCCTGGACCACGGTTGGTCACCAGAGAAATGTCGCGAGCTTCCCATTTCTTGCCGCTGAGCGAGCGTAAACGCCAGTGAGGGGGTTGTCCTTCTTCGAAAATCGAGAGTTCAACGCTGCCATGGCCCGTATCGATGATGCGGGTTTCGTCATGATCGTGATGACCGTGGCTGTGTTCCTCTTCCTGCTCCATCTTCCACAGCTTTTCGCCGCGCCAGGTTCGCCAGAACATCCATGCCGCCGTACCGAGAATGATGACGGCGGAAATCAGCTGAAACCAGGGTTCGGCTGATTCAGCAGTGAATTTCTGACTGATATACATTCCGCCGAACGCAATGAGCCAGACAACAGACGTATGAGAAATTGTCGCGGCAAGCCCCAGTAATACCGCTTGCTTGACCGTTCCCCGGATGGCCACAATAAAGGCGGCCATCATCGTTTTGGAATGCCCTGGCTCCAGTCCGTGAAGCGCACCGAGCAAAATAGCGCTGGGGATGAACAGCCAGGCATTGGCCACGCCTTGCTGTAAAAGAGTGGAAAAATCAGTCATGTTTCGCTTGCCTTAAAGATATTTAGTTATCTCTTTAAATTCGCTAAGCGTCTTATCAGACTCCGTGTGGTCAGCATGAAGGGCATCCTCCAGGCAGTGATCCAGATGGTCATGAATTAAGGTACGCTTCGCATTCGTTATCGCCTTTTCCACAGCGTGCAGTTGCTGGGCGATATCCAGACATGCTTTCTCATCTTCGAGCATCTGGATGGTACTTTTCAGGTGCCCTGCGGCACGTTTAAGTCTTTTAATAATGTCAGGGTGTGATGCATGAACGGTCATGGTTTATCCTCTCCAGGTGGAAGGGATAAGATAATGTGTATCAACGCCATGGTCACACTTTTTATCGGCTTATCCTCTCCTGATACGTTGTCTTTTTTTGGGAAATTACTTCTCTTTCTTCGGCCAGGACGGATGTTCATCGTCAATGACGAAATCATGCTCATGGGTCGATTCGTTGTTTGTTTCCGGGTCTTTGTGGCTGTGAACCTGAGCGTACACTTCATGCTCAGGACGCCAGATAAGTACGGCGGTGACCAGCGACAATGTTGCCACAACAGTCAGGGCGATGAATGAAGCCTGTGTCCCCCATGCCGCACCAACCCATCCGGCCAGCGGATAAGTCACCAGCCAGCATGAATGTGACAGTGCAAACTGGGCGGCAAACAGCGCCGGTCTGTCTTCCGCTGTTGACGAACGGCGCAGCAGGCGACCACCCGGTGTCTGAGAAAGTGAATAGCCCACCCCCAGCAGTGCCCAGAGCACAACCAGCGTGATGTAATCCTTCAGGAAAATGCCTGACCCCAGGCCAATGACTAAAAGCGCCGTACCTGCAAGCATCGGCATACGGTCGCTCATGTTGTCGAGGAGTCTGGGGAGAACCAGGGCCGATACCATGGACCCCACGCCGAAGAAGGCCAGCGCAATAGCGGTAGACCGCTGTGAGAAACCAAAGTCCGCCTGAACCAGAACGACGGTGTTGACGATAACCATTGCACTCGCTGCCGCTACGGCCATGTTGAGTGCCAGCAGGCCGCGCAGTCTGGGCGTTTTCAGGAAGATGCGCATACCTCGTGTAGTTTTGTCATAGATGCTGCGTTTGACCGTTAACGCTTTCATCTTCGGCAGTGTCACGGAAACAACCAGAGCTGCTGAAGCAAGGAACCCGACTGCCGTACCGGCAAACAGGTTGTGGAAACTCATGACCGTCAGCAGTGCAGCCGCCAGCATAGGGCTGATGACGCTTTCAAGATCGTAGGCCAGACGTGACAGAGACAGCGCCCGGGTATATTCACGTTCGTCAGGAAGAATATCCGGGATAGTTGCCTGGAAAGTAGGCGTAAACGCCGCCGAGGCAGCCTGAAGAATGAAGATCAGGATGTAGATTTCCCATATCTGGGTGACAAAAGGCAGCGTGATAGCCACGAGAGCGCGAACCAGGTCCAGTGTTACCAGCATGGTGCGACGCGGGAATTTATCGGCAAAAGCCGCCGCCACGGGCGCAACAAGAATATAGGCGCTCATTTTGATAGCCAGCGCGGTACCCAGCACTGCCCCGGCTCTGTCACCTGCGAGATCGTAGGCCAGTAACCCTAACGCAACGGTCGCCAGACCGGTGCCAATAAGGGCGATAACCTGTGCCATAAACAGGTGGCGATAGGTACGATTAGAAAGAATGTTGAGCATCAGGAAATCTCTTGGTTTGAAATCACATCCCCCCCAGGGGGATATTCAAAGCATAGAGGGACCTGAAAAAAATGACAAGCTTTATCCGGGTGAGGAGGATACTGATTCGTCTGTTATCTTGGATGTTAAATAAAAAAGCTTCAGGTATCCCAGCGTTATACCTGAAGCAGCATAAAAAGTGTCGAAGGTGTTATCGCCGCTTCCCTGCGCAGCCCCTCCTGACGAGAAGGGAATTAACTCAGTTGTCCCAGACAGGTTTTCAGGCTCAACCGGGTGGCTTCAATATCACTATGGATAATGGTGCACCAGTCATCACGGTTAGCCCGAATGACCTCCAGCCAGTTATTCAGTGCCTGATTAAACGCCATGGTTTTCTCGCGCTGCGGCCAGCTCATCTGGTTAGTGCTGTAAATGTCCTGCCCTGGCTGCGGCATTAGTACGGTTTGCTGCGTCGACATCCGGGAAGTCACCGGCCAGGTATCAGAGTTGCCATCCCAGGAAGGCATCACCGGGAAACCCGCTCCGCGCAAGGCCATATCCCAGGTGGCATCAAACAGGTATGTTTTGCCCTGTAGCTCAAAAGCCACAGTGTCATGAAATCCCTGTGTTTGCGGCAAAATTGCCAGAATATCCGCAGGTACAGGCAAATCAGCCCAGTCAAACCGCACCAGCTTTCGCTTTGCCGTAATGCCACCATCGGTCAGCAGTCGTTCGGCAGCAGCGGCTTTATGACGGCAGTCGCCAAAGCCCTGCTGAAACAGACTCATGCTTTCGCCATTCCATGCACCGAGCTGATAGGGTATCCGCCTGACCAGCTCAAAAATGGCTCTTCGCAGTTCAGTTGAGCCAGGTTTAAGCCCGAGCGACTGCAAAACCCAGCCCGGCGTTATCGCCTCTTGTTGATTGCGGCGGGTGTTTATTTTTTGCCATGTTTCACTGACTTTTTCAGCCAGAGAGGCTGCCAGGGTTTCCCCCGGCAGTAATGTTGTCATCAGCAACGCTCCTGTGGTGGTGA
The DNA here is from genome assembly GCF_043945315.1 of Enterobacter cloacae complex sp. 2024EL-00227. Classification (NCBI taxonomy): domain Bacteria; kingdom Pseudomonadati; phylum Pseudomonadota; class Gammaproteobacteria; order Enterobacterales; family Enterobacteriaceae; genus Enterobacter; species Enterobacter cloacae complex sp. 2024EL-00227. Next base: position 48,049 of record NZ_JBIMQP010000019.1, on the reverse strand, counting down.
GAAAATGTCTGCGCGTCAACATATCGGGCGTTACACCTCTACGTTGCGACGAAGCGCCGACATAACCAGTGATTCACAGACCACTTCTTCATCCTCTGCCCGCTTTACGCCGGGGAAGACCATCTGACTTACCGGGGACGAACGAAGCCGGTGATAACGGGCAATCGCGCCATTCATTCCTCCCATTTGCTTACGTCTGACCAGCCGCAGTCCGTGCTCCCAGGCGACTTCATCCATCGCGCTCGCCAGAACAGGGTCATGGTTGAAGATCAGGACGCCATCCTCTTTCAGCAGGCGTGCAGCGCTGCGAAGGAAAGCCGTGTAATCCTGTTCGAAATAGGCCGCTGCCTGGGAGTAGATAATATCGACCTCACCTGCCTGAACACCTCTGTTTTCCAGCGCTCCCAGCCCGGCTGCTGTCACGTAAGGATGCTCAGTCACGCCTTTTGGCAGCGATGCATGCCACGGTGTGAGATTAGTGAAGTGCAGGAATACGCTTTCCCCAAGTTGCTCCCTGAACTCCCCGGAAAGCCCGGAAATCGTCGCCTGATGGCCGGCACATTCCTCAGCGCGAAAACCCGCCCAGGCGGCACCAATTTCCAGGAAGGTGACTTTCCCGTTTTTGTGGTGAATGTTTTTCGCATAGTGGGCGATGTCGAACCCAATTTCTCGCGCCAGGCGAAATGAACCGCCGCTGGATGTCCAGGGGCCATCAAAGCCAAAGGCAAGGATCGCTTTGAGCATCGAGCCCGTTTCCTGATGCATCATTTTCAGGAACGGAATGACTTTACGCCGTGAAGGAACCGGGACATTCGGACGCATTTTTTTGGCCTGAAGGTCGCGATTAACGCCCATGCAGAGCGTCTGCCAGTGCAGGGGATCAACACGATAATTGAGTGCAGTGAAATTACGCGCAATCTCTCGACGCGCCTGGATAGAGTCTTTATACATAGCCTCTCCGCTAAATCTGAAGTTGATTAAAGCCGGGCAGCAAAAACTGCCGGTAACAGCGATCAGATCTGGCGGATGCTGGGAGGACGGTAAATGATGTCCGTGGCCTTAACCGGGCTACGAAGATCGGCAAGCGGCAACCATCTGTCTGTTACAGGAGAGAGGGAAATCTCTACAGAGGGCGGCTGCTCAGGGGTTTCATGGAAATGGTCTGTCTGATGATGGCCTGCGTGGCCAGACTGAGGGATATCCGAATCGTGAGAGTGATCCTGCATTGACATGGTGACTTCTGCGTCATGCAGATTCATCTCGTAGCCTGTCAGGCCGTTTGTACCGTGCGACGCAAACGTCACCATCGACGACATCATCATGCCAATGGCCATGATGACGATCATCAGAACATAACGGGGCGAACGTTTAAACATCGGGTACATCGCTGATTGCTTTCCTCAATAGACAATGACAACGGTATAAAAAGATTAGAATCCCCCCGGGGAGGATGTAAGGGCTGGAATGTAAAGTCTTGTATTGGCGATATGAATAAAAAGGCCCGCATAATGCATCAGCGACCGGGGCGACCAGAATATAAGCAAGCATCTTCATTGCCAGCGCCGTTCCCGACTCCCCCTGCCCTGTCGCCCGCCAGCAGGCCCAGTGCAACGGTAGCAAGACCGGTACCGATAAGAGCAATTATGAGCACCATAAAAAGATAGCGATATGTACGGTTAGAAAGACTGAAAATATGTAGCAATCTCTACCATATGTATTAATCTCTACACTATGAAACTACATATCCTTATTCTGACACTGCCCACTGAGCAGGCCACATTACGTATGCGTGTCTGGCGGGCATTAAAAAATACCGGTGCCGCCATGCTGCGCGACGGCGTTTATCTGTTGCCTGAAGCGCAACAGAGCCATGAGATTTTTAACGAGATGAGTCGTGAAATCAGCGGTGAGGGAGGAACGGCCTTTGTTTTTGACGCAGAGACTTCCGACGAAGAGAAAATTCGCCCGTTATTCGATCGCTCTCAGCAGTACCTGATCCTGATGGAGAGCCTTCAGGTTTGTAAAAACGACCTTAATGAGGAAACCGCGGTCAGCCAACTGAAGATGGTAAGAAAACTTCGTCGCGAGCTGGATCGGATTGTGGCGATTGATTTCTTTCCTGGTGAAGCGCAGGCGCAGGCCATTTTTGCCTTGTCAGAACTGGAAGCTGGCATTAACAGGTTCATCTCTCCCGGAGAGCCTCATGCCGTCAGTGGCTTGCTGACACGGCTGAAGCCTGAGGATTTTCATAACAGGATCTGGGCTACGCGTCGCCGGCCATGGATTGACAGGCTTGCCAGCGCCTGGCTTATACGGCGTTTTATCGACCAGGATGCGCAGTTTCTCTGGCTTAAGGATGGCAACGATTGCCCGGAAGAGGCGGTGGGGTTTGATTTTGATGGCGCGACCTTCAGCCACATCGACAATCGTGTGACCTTTGAAGTGCTGATGGTCCGCTTCGGGCTGACGGGGGATGCCCTGAATGGTCTGGGGATGCTTGTGCATTACCTTGATGTTGGCGGGGTTCAGCCCCCCGAAGCCGCTGGCGTTGAAAGTGTACTGGCAGGATTGCGTGAAAGCATTACGGATGATGACACATTACTCACAGCGGCCTGTTCGCTGTTTGACGGTCTGTTAACGACGTTTGAAATGAGGTCCGGCCATGATGAACAAAACGGAGTTGCTGACGCTGGCAGAGGAAAACGTTAAGCCCAAGCCGGTCCCCCTGAAGGAGGCGTTCTGGTTCTGGATGAAGCTGGGTTTTATCAGCTTTGGCGGTCCTGCCGGACAGATTGCGATCATGCATCAGGAACTGGTCGAGAACCGGCGCTGGATTTCCGAGTCCCGTTTTCTCCACGCACTCAATTTCTGTATGGTGCTGCCCGGTCCGGAAGCTCAGCAACTTGCCACCTACATTGGCTGGCTGATGCACAGGACCTTGGGCGGAGTGATAGCGGGTTTGTTATTTATCCTTCCCTCACTTTTTATTCTTATCGCGTTGTCGTGGATCTATATCGCCTGGGGAGACGTTGCCATTATTGCCGGTATCTTTTACGGCATTAAACCCGCCGTGGCGGCAATCGTGCTGCAGGCGGCGCATCGCATCGGCTCCCGTGCGCTGAAACACGGTGCCCACTGGGCCATAGCTGCTGCGGCTTTTGTGGCCGTTTTCGCCCTGAACGTTCCTTTTCCCGTCATCGTTATTTCAGCAGCGATAACTGGCTTTATCGGCGGACGCATCGCGCCGGAAAAATTTCACAGCGGCAGCGGGCATAACAAACAGGAGAAAGCCGCCGTTGATGCTGCGGTTATTGACGATCATACGCCCGTACCGGCGCATGCCCTGTTCAGCTGGGCGAAACTGTTAAGGATTGTGGCAGCGGGTGCACTGCTCTGGCTTATTCCCATGACGGTGCTGACGCTGGGGCTGGGCTGGGCGCATCCGGTGACGCAGATGGGCTGGTTCTTTACCAAGGCTGCGCTCCTTACCTTCGGTGGGGCCTACGCCGTCCTGCCATACGTTTATCAGGGTGCTGTCGTCAATTTTGGCTGGCTGACTGCCGGGCAGATGATGGACGGGCTGGCGCTGGGAGAAACCACGCCCGGCCCGCTGATTATGGTGGTCACGTTTGTCGGATTTGTGGGCGGGTATACCCATGCCGTTTTTGGCGCGGATATGCTGTTTGTCGGCGGCGCCGTTGCCGCCTGCATGGTGACCTGGTTTACCTTTCTCCCGTCCTTCATTTTCGTGCTGGCAGGCGGGCCGTTTATCGAAACGACCCACAACAAGGCGGGTTTCACGGCACCTTTAACCGCCATCACAGCGGCCGTAGTGGGCGTCATTGTTAATCTGGGGCTGTTTTTTATCTGGCATACCGTATGGCCGGAAGGCGCAAAGGGAGGGATCGATATCCCTGCCGCCCTGATTGCCGTCGCCGCTGCGTTTGCGCTTTTCAGATTAAAATGGAAGGTTACGCACGTTATTGCCATGGCGGCTCTCGCCGGGCTGATACTCCGCCTGACCGGGCTGTCAGCTGTGTGAAAAGGGGCAGGTTATCCTGCCCCTGATTTATCAGATAACCCGTTTGATGTTCAGGTAGTCGCCGGTTGTATCAAGCTGGATCGTGATGGTCTCAGAACCACGATTTCGCCAGAACCAGCCATGTTTACCCTCGAACGCGGCCTGTAAAACGCCGTCTCCGGATGTGATCTGCCGGGCTTTACCATAGCCATGGTAGAAGCCTTTCGGGGCGTTGACCGGATCGCCGTGCGCATCCACGTTTACCGGTCCGGAACTTGTCCACTGATAGGTCACGCGGGCATCTTTGCGCATTTCCAGTTTAACTTCAGCAGCTTCGTTAGGCTTCAGGGTGATGAGCATCTGATGACGTTGCGAGCCAGCCGATGGTACTTCCGGCGCGCGCGTGGTCGCCGGAACGCTCAGCTCCGGGTAGGTGTTCTGCGTTATTGCCGGAGGATTATCCGGGATCGGTCGCTCATTAACTGGCGCAGCCAGCTGTCCTTGCTGAACAGCGCTGGCCTGATTATCGGCATCAGCTTCTTCGGCAAGCTGCGTTTTGATTTCTCCCATCTGCTTAAGCCCCAGTAAACGACCCACGCCAGTAGGATCAATGCCGTATTCCGAAGGCATGACGACGGTGATCAGCAGCGTCAGCGCCACGATGGCGGCGAGGATAGTGGACTGCATCAGTTTGATGGCAGAAGGTAATTCTGCGCGTGTTGGTAAATCAGTGTTGTACATTGTTTTGTCTCCCTCAGGCTAAAATGTAGCCACAAAGCTGGTAACTCATTAACAGAAATCCCGCGCTCATCATCACCACATTGGCGGTATAAGCGTGTCGGAAAAAGCTCGCCGTTTGCCGCCAGTAGCTCATAACGATCAGGATGGCGCTCAGCGCGAGCAGCTGGCCGATCTCAACGCCAATGTTGAAGGCAATCAGGTTGACAAACAGGCCATCGGGAGAGATTTCGAATTCCTGGATTTTGGTTGCCAGACCAAAACCGTGGAAGAATCCAAAGATGAGCGTCGCAAGCTTCGTGTTGGGCTGAACGCCAAACCAGCGCTGGAATGCCCCGAGGTTATCAAGCGCTTTATAGACCACGGACAGCCCGATAATGGCGTCAATAAGGTAAGCACTGACGCTGATATCAAAGAAGGTGCCGATGAGCAGCGTCGTTGAATGCCCGATAGCGAACAGGCTAACGTACAGCCCGATATCACGCATTTTGTAGAGAAAGAAAATCACCCCGAACAGAAACAGCAGATGATCGTAACCGGTCACCATGTGCTTCGCGCCAAGGTAGATAAACGGGATGATGTTCACCCCGGTGATTTCCTGGATGTACCCTTTGTCGCCTTCCGCCACGCCGTGCGCATACGCGCCCTGGCTGTAGAAAAGCAGTAACAACAGGAAAAACAGACAAGCCGAACGCGCCTGAGCTGAAAGCAGGCGAGCGCTCAACCGGCCCTGTGTATCAAGGCTGGTATACATAAAAATCCTTACATGTTGAATAATAACGAATTAGCAGAAGTTATTACGCAGACAGGATTCTCGGAGGGCGTTCGGGGGTGGACTGCGGCATTTGCAGTATTTGTTCTGAACTCAACGCATATATCACCCGCATGCCCGGATTCCATGCGTGCAGAGTAGGCAGAGCAAAGAGTTTATTCAGATCGTGGGAATGATCGGCATTGAGGTGATGCACGCTACCGTGGGAGTGAAACAACAATGGATCGTGCTCATTCAGTGGTTCATCGCTGTCGTGTTGATGGTCACTGATGGACGTTGTTTCCTGAACGCTGTATGCAGCCTGTGGCTTTGCCATAAACGAACTGCTCAGCACGGCAACAGCCATGATGATAAGCACGATTCTGGAAATGACTTCACGGCTGATAAACACAGTTAACGGCATCCTGATGATACAAAGTAACAACGTGCGTAATGTATCCGCTATGCTGGCTTGATTTCAATAGTTGTTTTGAGTTTGGTTTTGTCTGAAATGTTCAACAAATCCTGCCGTCCACTTCTGGCACAAAGCGGACAGTGATCACCGTTCTTACGACTACTTTCTGACTTACTTCGTGACTTGCCCTAAGCATGTTGTAGTGCGATACTTGTAATGACATTTGTAATTACAAGGGGTGTAAGACATGGGTAGCATTAACCTACGTATTGACGATGAACTTAAAGCGCGTTCTTACGCCGCGCTTGAAAAAATGGGCGTAACTCCTTCTGAAGCGCTTCGTCTCATGCTCGAGTATATCGCTGACAATGAACGCTTGCCGTTCAAACAGACACTCCTGAGTGATGAAGATGCTGAACTTGTGGAGATAGTGAAAGAACGACTTTGTAATCCTAAGCCAGTACGTGTGACGCTGGATGAACTCTGATGGCGTATTTTCTGGATTTTGACGAGCGGGCACTAAAGGAATGGCGAAAGCTGGGCTCGACGGTACGTGAACAGTTGAAAAAGAAGCTGGTTGAAGTACTTGAGTCACCCCGGATTGAAGCAAACAAGCTCCGTGGTATGCCTGATTGTTACAAGATTAAGCTCCGGTCTTCAGGCTATCGCCTTGTATACCAGGTTATAGACGAGAAAGTTGTCGTTTTCGTGATTTCTGTTGGGAAAAGAGAACGCTCGGAAGTATATAGCGAGGCGGTCAAACGCATTCTCTGAACCAAAGCATGACATCTCTGTTTCGCACCGAAGGTGACACTTCTGCTTTGCGTTGACAGGAGAAGACGGCTATGAAACTGCCACGAAATACCCTGATCTGGTGTGTATTGATTGTGTGTCTCACGCTGCTGATATTCACTTACCTGACACGGAAATCCCTCTGCGAAATCCGTTACAGGGACACGAACAGGGAGGTGGCGGCTTTCATGGCTTACGAATCCGCTAAGTAGCCAACCCCGGCGGGGGGAACCCCCCCCGCCATTAAGGGGCTGAGGCTGTCTGGACATGCCTGAAGCGCCTTTATGAAGGGGTTGCCGGTTTACCGGTAGCCCCTTTTTCCTTCCTGACGCGACCGCACGCCTGAACTTCCGGGAAGGGCTGTTCCCCTGCGGGGAACGGGGGAAGGGGGACGCGCCTTCGGCGCTGCCCCTTTGCTCCCTCCGCCTTGTCCACACTCCAGCCTTTCCTGCCTGATTTTGCTGAAGTCAGAGCGCCATGAGTTACCTGCCTGTGCCTGGCTTCAGCCTGGTTTTCCCTGTGTTCTTCATCCCGGGCGTCATATCCGGCGTCCTGCTGGTTAACTTTCTCAGCTGCAGCTCCGTGGCCATAACCCGAAAACAGGGCAGGGCGATGGCCCCCTTCGGCTCCCGGCCAGCGCTGCTGTCCGGTCGTCGAGCCCCACTCCGCCAGGGCGGCCGCTGCGCACCCGCCGGGCTCCGCCGAACCCCTCCGGGTTTCGGGCTGACGCTAGGGTCTGATGGCGAAGGTCAAAGGCTGCGGCTTCTCCGGCCGTGCCGTCCGGAACGCCTTCACCGCGCCGGCTGATGCCGTCGCTTTAATGGCGCCACGCCGTTCCGACGTGTCGGGTGTGTGCATCCTGTTCCCCCGGTGAAGCCATCCCCCGTGCGTCCTCACGCGGAGGGCTGCTTGTAGCACCGCCGGGTCGTCATCCAAGGGGTGAAATGCACTCCGCCAAAACTTTTTGCGTGCCGCAAAAACTTTCGTCTCCGCCCCTTTCCTTCCTCCCTTCGCCGTTGCTCCTTTGCCCTTTGCCGCGAGAGAACTCACCAGGGAGATGGACAACCATCACCACAGGAGAAAACCAGGATGCACACACGAAACGTCAACGTCAAAACCGCCGCTCAAGAATCTTCCAGAAAGATGGGGGGAAAAACCGTGTCGTACACGATCCTCGTCGCTGAGACGAAAAAAAACTCAGCGGAGGAAGCCGACGTTCTGGAGTTCAGCAGCCTTGCTGAGCTGAAGAAACTGCGCAGACGCTGCCCCGAAACGATGCGCTGCACCTATTTCTACGCCCTCAGCAGCGGCGTCGATAAACAGTTCCGCCATATCCATGTGGCTGAAGCTGACCACTTCAAACAGTTTGCGCGCCTGATCGAGCGCGCAGGTATCGACATTTAAATCCGGTTCACCCCGTGCGGCCGCCGCACGGAACCTCATCAGACAGGAGCATGAAAGATGAACGTTAACACCCCGACCGCTGCACCAATGGCCTTTTTCGTTCCGTCTCATAACGCTGTTTATGACCGCGCAACACAGCTGGACGGGCAGTGGGTGACTCAGCGTGAAGCGAAAACGCTGGAATCCCTGCGCCGTCTCTATCCGGACGCGGAGCTGATCCCCGCGACTCAGGTGCAGGAAAAGCTGAATGACGGCTATCGCCGTCCCTGGGTGGAAATCACCGAGGCCCGGTACATCGACCAGCTGGAAACGTTGCCGCCAGTGGACTGGTGCAGAGGGTATGGCGGGGAGTCGTTCAAGTCGATGGAGTTTACGGGCGGGGATGTGACCGCGATTTTTGTCCGGTACGGCGCGCGCTTCTTTGAGTGCCACGACCTGCACACCCGCCATCACCGGGAGCTGATTGGCGACGTGATCGCCCGTTTCTGTCTCGATGCGCCGCTGAATTCCGCGCATTAAAAAAGCAGGGTTGCCCCTGCTTTCTCAACGCCGGGTAGCCGCTGTAACGGTGAACCGGCAATCACAACCAAAGTAAGGAGATTGATCGTGAAATTTGACCCGCAAACTGTCGCACAGGCGAAGGCATTTGTAAATGCCCTCCGCGCCGGAAAACGCGCTCGCGTACCCGCGCTGCGCTTCTCACAGTGGCAACCGTTCCTGTCCGTGGTAAATGCCGAAACGGGCTACGCCGCCGATGCTGACTGTGGTCTGGCTGTCAGCGTCTACCCGGCGCTTGGACTGGCTTAACAGGAGACGGCCGCCTGCGGGCGGCCGGTAAGGAGAAACCATGTCACAACTGAGTTTTGAATCCCTGTTCCTGGCAGACCAGGCTGATCCGCAGCCGCGGGTTTCCGCTCCTGTCCGGGTGCAGTCGCCAGCTGAGGCGCGTAAGCAGTTCGCCAGTGTGTTCCGTCAAACCGCGAAATATATGCGCCGTTCCGAAGTGTTCCGCGACTTTATCACCCTGGCCGCCAGCGGGCTTGATATAGCGAGCATACGATCGCCAGAAAGCATCGAAAACAGCCGACGAATCTGCGGGCGGTATCAGCCGGACGATTTAGACGCCATGAGACAGCTGTTCTGCCTGTTGGTGGAGGGGCTGGCGGGTGAAATGCATGATTTTCTGGGCGCACTGTATATGGAGCATGAGCTGGGCGCGGACGAAATGGGGCAGTATTTTTCCCCGTCCTGCATCTCCCGCCTGATGGCCGGACTACTCATGCCCGGCGCTCAGGAGACGATAAAGCGTGAGGGTTGGATGACGCTCGATGAGCCTGCCTGTGGTAGCGCCGGTATGGTCATTGCCTTTGCATACTGGATGACTGACGCGGGATATAACCCGTCAGAACAGCTTTATGCCACCTGCACAGATATCGATCCGATGGTGGCTGATATGGCCTTTATCCAGCTGTCACTGCTGGGTATCCCTGCGAAAGTCGTGACCGGTAATACGCTGACCCTGAAAGCAAATCGCGTGCGTTATACCCCCGTTTATTACTTCAATGACTGGCAGGGACGTCTGGAGTTCCGCAGCCGTTTCGAAGCTATGAAAAACTTTCTGGCCACCGTGGCCGCCTGACTGACAGAGCGGCAGGGCAGACCTGCCGCAGGGAGAGAGAAACATGATGAGCAACACACTGAACGCTGTTCCGGCCACCGTGCTGGAGACGATGGCAGAACGCCTGCAAGGCCAGGCTGAACCGATAAAAATCCGCAGCAACGATGATCACGCCGCGCTGGCTGCAGATGTGCTCTGGAAATTTGCCCGTAAAACCGGGCTGAACAGGGAAAGCGAAAGCGTGCAAACTGTCATCACGGATTTTCTGGCCAATCTGCTGCACCTGTGCGAACAGTGCGAGCCGGACGGGGCTGGCATCGAGGGATTTAATGCCCTGCTGAATATGGCCATGATGCACTATGAGCAGGAAAACGGAGGTGACAGCGAAGAACCGATCTGATCGGAAATCTTAGCCCCGGTGCATATCATCGGGGCAACCGCAAAAACCCTCTTTCCCCTGCGGGGAAACGGGGAGGGCGAAAGCGCCTCCGGCGCTCCTGCCGTTCCCCGTTGCAGTGCTTCTCTCCTCTCTTGCGATCACAACCGGCGTCCTGCTGGTTAACTTTCTCAGCTGCAGCTCAGTTATGGCCACAACCGAAAAACAGGGCAGGGCGATGGCCCCCTTCGGCTCCCGGCCAGCGCTGCTGTCCGGTCGTCGAGCCCCACTCCGCCAGGGCGGCCGCTGCGCACCCGCCGGGCTCCGCCGAACCCCTCCGGGTTTCGGGCTGACGCTAGGGTCTGATGGCGAAGGTCAAAGGCTGCGGCTTCTCCGGCCGTGCCGTCCGGAACGCCTTCACCGCGCCGGCTGATGCCGTCGCTTTAATGGCGCCACGCCGTTCCGACGTGTCGGGTGTGTGCATCCTGTCCGTCCGGTGAGGCCATCCCCCGTGTGTCCTCACGCGGAGGGCTTGTCGTAGCACCGTCGGGTCGTCATCCAAGGGGTGAAATGCACTCCGCCAAAACTTTTTGCGTGCCGCAAAAACTTTCGTCTCCGCCCCTTTCCTTCCTCCCTTCGCCGTTGCTCCTTTGCCCTTTGCCGCGAGAGAACTCACCAGGGAGATGGACAACCATCACCACAGGAGAAAACCAGGATGCACACACGAAACGCCAACGTCAAAACCGCCGCTCAAGAATCTACCGGAAGATGTGATTCAAACCTCACCACGTCCCAGTTCACGGATCTGTTTTGCTGGGTCCTGGCAGCATCGGAAGGGGAGCCACAACCGGCAATTTTTACGCCGCCAGAGAATGCCACTGAGCTGACGTTAATTAATGACGAATGCCCGGATTATATCTCTGTCTGGATCGTAGATGGTCGCCCGGTGGCAGTTGCAATGCCGCTGGATAATTTTCACCGCGTTATTTCTTCATCACTAACTAAATAATCAGGAGTAAATAAATATGGTCAGTTTCGCAAGCCGCTATCGTATGCCTACCTCGATTCGTAAAGACCGTCCGCTGACGAATGAGGAATTACAGCACATCGTTCCGAGCGCGTTCTCATCGGATAAACACGATTCACGCTCTGAACGTTATACGTATATCCCGACCATAAACATTCTTGATCGCTTACGTGATGAAGGTTTTCAGCCGTATTATGCAACTCAGTCACGTACACGTGACCAGGATAAACGCGACTTTACAAAGCATATGCTTCGCCTGCGTCGTCATGACCAGATTAACGGAAAAGAAGTACCGGAAATTATTCTGCTGAATAGCCATGATGGTTCAAGCAGCTATAAAATGATCCCCGGTATGTTCCGTCAGATTTGCAGTAATGGTCTGGTTGCGTGGAAGGATTTTGGTGAAATCCGCGTACCCCACAAAGGGGATATTGTCGGTCAGGTTATTGAAGGCGCTTACACGGTGCTGAAAACATTTGACGCGGTTGATGAAAATATTGACCTCATGAAAAGCATTCAGCTCACTTTGCCTGAGCAGCGCCTTTTTGGTGCGACCGCCCTGGAACTTAAGTACGATGGAAAACCAGCGCCGATTACACCGGAGCAAATTATTAACCCGCGCCGTGTGCTCGACAGAGGCCAGGATTTATGGACCACGTTTAACGTGGTTCAGGAAAATGTGATCCGTGGGGGAATTCGTGGCAGAACGGAAAAAGGGAAGATGACCAGAACGCGGGAAGTCACCGGAATAGATGGTGACATCAAATTAAATCAGGTGCTCTGGAAAATGGCTGAAGAGTTTGCAAAACTGAAGGCCTGATAATTAAGCCGCTCAACAGAGCGGCTTTTTACTGTCCGCTGTTTAAAGATGCTGTTTCTGCAATTTTTATCTCATGTTCCTTTCCCGCAGTTGGCGCCAGACGTTCAGAAAGTAACTTTTTTCTGGCCAGTAAAACGCGATATATATTTTTGATATCCTGAGCATAGGCCTTGCGCTGCGCAATGAGCTTTTTGCTCGGCCCCGTATTATACATCCCCACGCTGTCCCAGTTTTTTCCGTATGACCTGAAGTTGTGCGCCAGCACCCATGCCCCGGTGTAAACGCAGATACATGGATCATTCAACAGGCGATCACGGGTAATATTGAAGTTTTTAAGTTTACCGTAATGGGAACTGTTCACCTGCATCCCGCAGACATCTTCTGTCCCATTTTTGTTTGATCCATTTATCGCACCCGGCTTCAGCCTGCTCTCTTTAATCGAAATTGACATAAGCAGTAGTGGATCAATTTGATAATCTTTCCCGGCCTGATCAAAGCACATCTGGGGAGCTGCGCCAGCAGACAGTGAAATGGTCAGCAATGCCGCAGGTAGTAACGATATTTTCATGGTTTGGCCTTTTAACGAAATACACGGGCTCTGGAGCGTCGTTTTAAAAAATACCCCGGCGGATCGTCGTAATCAAGTTAATTCACTACAAACGCGCGTGAGCGCTCTCCTGCAGGGATTTAACACCTGGTCGGAATAAACATGTCAGGACAGTGGGCGGTATTAATATGCCGCTCTTTACTAACCCTTTAAAACATCACACCCCACGCAAGACTTCGTCTTGCAGATTTTTCATTTAATTTCAGGTGGATGTCTGTAAGAAATTTGCGCGCATTTGGAATATGACCGTTTAATGTCGTACATACCGACACTACACTATCGTATAATCCTGATACCTGTTAGTGTCGGTATGTCTCACATGTATCGTACAATTGTAGATATACTGTAATTACATTGAATTATATATCGCACAGTGTCACACTATCGCACATCATGGTGCTGGATTGTACTACTGTATAGAACAGGAATTCACAGTAGCATCAATCCATTACACCTTTGCGCAGCAATCTGATAATCCACCAACAGGCCATATGTAGTGTCGGTTCCGACACTAACTTAAAACAGGTAAGAAATATGGGAAGAGTCGGCATCTACCTTAAAGATAAAATTGAACGCGAAGTTCGCGATATTGTACAGCAGGACCTGCAAAACGGCGCAAACGCAGGAGAAGCAAACATCTCAGCCACCTGCAATGAATTAATCCGGCTTGGCCTTCTTGTTTATAAACGCGACGGAGAAGATGGCAACCAGTTTGATATCGAAGGATACCGGAGAGACCTCATAAGAAAAGCAGCAGGTTCACGCGAAGGCACAGTCCTTATAGCCACTCTACTTGCTGAGATGTATTTAAAAATGACAGGAAAAGACGGTGAAGGCAGCCTGGAAGATACGCTTGATATGATTTTAAGCGGCATAAATACCGCCGAGAACGAGGCGGAAGCAAGGCACTTCATCAACGAAAAAGAATAAATCTGCGAGCCGGAAACCCCGGCTCGCATCGATCACTGAGACGACTTTTCGTCCCACAGAGGCTCGCTTTTCTCCACCTCCTTAATTTTTTCCTTCAGGAAAACTTCAAATTCCATACACAGCACTTTAAGCGCCTGCACATCCTCGTTCTGGTCAAGCAATCTTTCAGTAAAATAGCCGAGAGTATTCATTAACCGGGTGAGCATTTCATCATTCAGACTGCGGTTATGCACCTTCGCCATCGCCCTGATTTCATCCGCAAGATTCTCAGGAATACGCATGCTATAGCCGGTAGTTTTCCCCGGAAGCAAAATTCTTTCACCCTCCCGCCATACCCACAATTGCTCCTGTTTGTGTGGGGTCTTAATTTCACTCACAACCTCAACGGATTCACCATCAAGTAATTTCCCAAGCCATTCCTCAAATCTGACCGCCAGCGCAATAAGCCGCTCACCCTCCGCAGTTTTAATGACAGGCTTACCCGGCTGATAATTCAGAGACAACAAAAGCCTGGCAATAATTTCCTCATTCACGCTCCTGTTACCCGCTCTGGCACATATTCTCAGCTCCATGAGCAAATTATCGGGCGCCCGCAACCTCCACTCCACAGCCTCCCCTGGCTGGAACTTCCGTGGACGGCCGCGACCATCCCACATTTTCTCTTTAACTTTCATAGCTATAGATCCCTGAGGCCATTTCTGAACTTACTGGTCAACAAAGCCTACTCACTTACATATTCGGATAAATCTGAATACCTTCTAAAAATGTGACATGCGTCACAGTTTTTTTTTTTTAGGGTCATGGGACAATTGCGCCCGCGTAAACAAGCACTTACGCGATTCACTTTTGTTTACTTCGGAGAAAACAAGCATGTTAACCAAAGGCAGTGCCCTTAACGTCGGTAAGGGATGGGCGGTAGCGTCCTTATTCCGCAAAGCTCGTGAAAATCGTCTGACTAAATTTTACTTAAAGACAGTTGGCGCATTTCTTTTTGCATTCCTGGTCACACACCCGGCATTCGCATCCGGTACTGACCTTCTCGCATCACAGAACACAACGGTTAATTCAACCTTTGGTTCTGGCTCATCAATCGTTAAATGGTTTTACCTCGGGGAAATTCTTTTCGGTGTCTTCATTTATATGAAAACCCGCTCCCCACTCACATTCCTGGGCGTGCCGCTGGTAATCATTGCAACACGCATTGGTTTTGCGATTGCGAGCTAACCATGAGCGGGGAAGAGGATAAATACTACTTCCCGGAAACACTGAACCAGCAGGACCGTTATTTTGGTTTGCCATTAGATGAAATTATTATTGTCGCCCCTCTGGCTATACTGGGCATCCTCAACAATATGTCTATTGAACTCTCCATCATAGCGGGCCTGCTCTGGTTTCTCGTCAGATATCTGAAGAAAGGGCAGGGGTCGTACTGGTTACTTAATTTCTGTTACTGGCACCTGCCATCACTTTTATTCAAAGTAACCTTTCGCCAGATTCCTGATTCAAGTTTCCGGCACTGGAGGGCATAGTTTTTATGAAACTGAAAATTAAAGGAGAGCGCGATAAACAACTTAGTTATGCGTTTATTGGTCTTTCAGCGTTAACTTTAATTATGGGCGCGGGAAACGTATTAACAGGTTCGCTGGCATGGCATTTCGCCACCACCCAGAAAATCATCACCACGCCATTAACGTTTAACCGCCCATTTGCATCAGATTCAAAAAGTGTCGACGCCACCGGCCTGACACAGTTCGCCGCTTCCTTTATTTACTGGCGGCTGAATGTTAGCCCGGAAAACGTCGACACTAACCAGAAAATGGTTCTTGGATTCGTCCCCTCCGCCGAACGGGACGCACTCAAGAAAGCCCTGGATATTGAAGCTGAGCGAATCAAAAACGGGGGCATCACCACCCGATTCGACACGAAAGAAATTCGCGTTATTGACGATAACACCGTGCAGTACAGCGGAATACTGAAACCATCCACCACCAACGGCGCAATCACCACGCCACTGAAAGACCAGGAAAAAACCTACCGACTTAAACTGAGTTATGACAATGGTGTGATTAACCTCCACAGCTTTGAAGAACTCCAGCCGGTATCTTCCACCAACTGACAGGACTGCCCATGAAATTTCGCATTTCACCGGCAGCTGCTGCTGTGTTTCTGGCAGCGGGATTATTCACAAGCGGCCTCCGGGCCGCTTCCGCACCCGCAGCCATTCCGTTTGAGAACGACGCCGCCTTTAACGTCACACTCAGCAACACCAACCCGAGCAAGGTTGTTGTTGACGGAGAACTCATAACCAGCATCAGCGGACCAACCGGTGCCTATGACCAGAGCACAACCGACGACGGAGCGCTAATTCTGTCTCCACTCGTAGGCCAGAACTTCACGGTGTTTATCCAGACTGACCGCGGCTCATCCCTGAGCCTGAACGTCAGACCCCAGCCGGGTAACGGCAAAACACTGCGCTTCACCCCAATGTCACCACCACTTCGCAAGAACGATGACGCGAAGGCATGGGAAGAAGGGCAGACCTACGAAAAAACTCTGGTCGCATTGTCCCGCGCTGTAGTCAATGGCCAGGTGCCGGACGACTACCAGGAGTACCCGGTCAGCCGCATGCCGGCATACACACCCGCCAGTGATGTACGCCTGACGCCGGAACGCCAGTTTGTAGGTAACCACCTGCGCATTGTGCGCTTCCGGATGAGCAACCCGGGCAGCATCACCCGCAGCCTGCGCGAGCGTGATTTCTGGCGCAAGGGCGTCCGGGCCGTAATGCTGTCGCAGAACCAGCTCTACGCCGGCGGAGAGGGGTATGCCTGGATTGTGTTTTCAGATGACGGAGACACCCGCCCATGAACCTGAATGAAAACCTGAAAACCCGCCGTAAGCAGCTGGCCATTCTCGCTGCCGTTATAGTCGGCGGCGCGGCCGCAACGGGCGGCGTTATCTGGTACGGGCAGCATCAGCAGGAGCAGAAGCAACCCGCCCCGGTCGCAACGCCAAATATGACCGGCGTGGTTACCGCAGCGTTTAACCAGCAGGTTAACGATGCCGCACTGCAGCAGCAGCAGGCCAAAACATCAGAGCTTGAAGACAAGCTCGCTACGCTCACGCAGCAGTTCGCACAGAACAAACTCACCACCGAGCAACAGCTGGCCAAAAAGGACGAAGAAATTCAGCGTCTGAATGACCAGCTTACGAAAGCCCCCGGCAGCAACCAGACCACTGGCCAGCAGACACCACCTGCAGGTCAGAACGGAACACCACTCCCCGGTCCCGTTGCTGCCGGTCAGGCCCGGCCTCCCGAATACACTGTGACCCCCGCAGGCACACCGGCCGCCACTGGTGTGAATATGGGGCAGGGCGCAGCGTTCTACCCGGGGGGCTCCGGCCAGAGAATGACTGGCGGCCTGTCGACAACAAAGTTCAGCTATGAAAGCCTGAAGAAAAAGCCAACGAAACTCCCCTGGATTCCGTCAGGCTCCTTCTCCGACGCCATCATGATTGAAGGTGCCGACGCCAACGCCAGTGTTACCGGCCAGCAGAACACCCAGCCCGTCACCATCCGCCTGCTGGGCAATATCCAGATGCCGAACAACAAAGAATACAGCGCTGACGGCTGCTTTGTGGTGGGTGAAATCTGGGGCGACATCTCCAGCGAGCGCGGGATTGTCCGGACGAAATCAATCAGCTGCGTACTGAAAAACGGCAAGCACGTCGATATGGAATTCGATGGCCACGTCAGCTATCAGGGTAAAGGGGGTGTTCGTGGCAAGCCTGTTATGCGAAACGGCATGATTGTCGGCTACGCGGGGGCTGCAGGCCTCCTGTCAGGTTTTGGTGAAGGTATCAAATCTGCGGCAACACCATCTGTCGGCCTCGGTGCCACAGCGGAAGTAGGTGCCGGCGACGTGTTTAAGCAGGGCTTTGGCGGCGGGGCCAGTAAGGCAGCCGACACGCTGAGCCAGTACTGGATTAAGCGCGCCGAACAGTATCACCCGGTCATTGATATCGGCGCTGGCAACCTGGTAACTGTGGTCTTCCAGAAGGGCTTCCGCCTTGAAACCATCGAGGATGCCGATGATGCGAAAGCGAAAGAGGAACTGCAGAAAGCCGGCAACGCCGCACAGAACGCTGTGACGCCGCAGCCTGCGAGCCAGACCACAACCTCCAGCACCACCTCTGTCGGTAACATTAACCCTGATGACGTTCTCCGCCAGGCCAGTCAGTTGCGCCTCGGTGACACCATCAACTAATGAGGAATCCAGGATGAAATCCTTTATCCGTGAAGCAAAGCGTAAAGACAACGCGCTGACACAAATCCGGGAGGACCTCGATGACTGGAGCGCCGGTCGATCAACGCCGGTGCAGCGGTTTTTCGTAACTGCATGGGTATTCATGATTCTCACAGGAAGCGGTCTCTTCCTGCATTACTGGCCAGTATGGGGATGGATATTTCTGGCAGTCTGGTTCGTCCTGAGCAACCTGCTGCTCAGAAAGCTCATACCACGCAAGACAGAATCGTGGGAGGCCGTGTTTGACGATACGCTGTCATCCTACAAACCGGTTAATCAGGCGGCCTGGGGAAAACTGAAACTGCAGGTTGAGAGAGAGGGACTTACGCTGACTGCAGTCAGAAGCTGGTTTCAGGAAGAAGCGATGTCTGTCTGGCCAGAAGAGAGAACCGCTAAATAAGGTAGCCGGAATGCGTGAAGAAAAACGTAACAACGACCTGCTCAGGAAAATGCGGATGCATATTGCTGACTGGGAGACCGGCCGGCCAACCCCTGCAGGAAGCAAGTACATGTTTTTGGGGTTTGTCATCTTTCTCTGTGCAGGGGGACCGGTTCTTTCGTACTGCCCTCCACTGTGGGCGCTGGGTATCCTGATTGTCTGGCTATTTCTGACTCAATGGATATGCAGGCGAATTGTCCCCCGCTACAACGAAAGCTGGGAGGAGGTATTCGACAGGATGCTGTCTGCTTATGAACCCCTGAACCTTCCTGCCTGGGAGCACCTGAAGCGTCAGGCTGAAACAGAGGGGCTGACGGCCAGCAACGTCAGAAACTGGTATCAGCTGGAAGCGATGAGCACCTGGCCAGAAAAGAAACCTGACCTGAAATTTCTCAACAACAGTCCAGACCGTGAGAAAGAGTCCGGGAGCGAGTGAACAGCAAAGCGGCACTCGGATTGCTGATTACTCTCACCGGTTTATATCACCTCATCATCACAATCCTGGAATTCTTTTCACTGGAGTGTTTATGCCTTCAATCAGGACAAATTCTTCATTACTCAAGATCCTGTATGACTACCGCCACGTCGTCTTTTTAGTGCTTATTTATGCGACTGAAATGACGGTATGGGCGATTCTGAACCTGAAGGGACTCGGCGACGAGGACTTTTCCACATGGCGAATCTTTCTGCTCATAAGCGTGGCCATCATCGCGTCCAGTGCTGCAGCTTATGGCGATACTGATAAAGCATGGATGATGTTTGCAGGGGCTCTCGCGCCCTGGCTCAGCGCGTCTGTTTCAATCATCGTCTAGGGTTTCATTCAAATGAACCTGCATTTTCTGTCGATGGACTGGTTTTTTACCTGCGTACTGTGCAGCTTCGGTCTGCAGGTAATGCTCAATGTCATGCGAGAAATTTTCGTGTAAGCCACAAATCGTTCCCCCCTTGTACATATAACCCTCAAATTCCAACCGGAGTTACCCCATGAAAAAACTACTGGGTGCTGCACTGCTGTGCAGCGCACTGACCGGCTGCGCCGGTCTCAATTCTGATTTCGACTGCAACAAGACCGCGACCGACCAGTGCCTGACCACCGGTGAAGCCAACAAGCTGGCCGCTCAGGGTAAAAGTCTGGATGACCTGACGGCAGATAAAACCGCAAAAAAGCCTGCGGGTGAAACCCTGCCGGCACTGCGCAATTCGGCACCGGTCGTGAATCCGTTCCGTCCTGTCTCCGTCGCAGCAACCGGAACTGCCGCCGCTAAGCCGCTGAACACTGCGCCGGTGAAAGCGTCCGGCTCACTGGTCACGCCGCTGACCACGACCAGTCATGTGGCACCTGTACCGGTTAACACGGCGGGCCGCGTTCCGGTTCAGCGTATTCCTGATGCCACGCAGCGCCTGTGGATTGCCCCCTGGGTGGACACGGACGACAACTTCCATCAGCCGGCTGTGGTCGAGTTCGTGAAAAACAAATCCCACTGGGATGAGAGCTACCGCGTTATCGGGGAGGGGGGTGAATGAACAGCCTCTACATCAACAGTAACGGTGGTCTCGATCCGTTAGCCCACTCACGGAAAGGAACGATACAAATCACCGCCACACAGTCAGTCGATACCGACGATGAAACGCTGGCCGTTCTGAGCGTGAGCTGTGACTGGCAGATGAAAACTGCCGGTGACGCGCTGCACGCCGGGCAAATGAACGAAGAGAAGCTGCGTCGCCTGGAATTAATCCGGGCCGCAGCGGAGGGTCGAAAATGAGTTTTGTCGACAGCCTGATGGATATGCTGAAAAACGGGAAGCAGGAAGACGGAGCCGCCACGGCCCGCAACAACCTCTCTCAGACCTGGGACTATCCCTCTCTGGTCGCCGCGCTGCCGTACCGGTATTACGACGATACGAATGAGATTTTCGTCAATGCCGGCTCCGCAGGTTTCATTATGGAAGCGGCCCCGCTTCCCGGCGCGAACGAGCAGGTGATGGCCGCGCTCGATGACATGCTCCGCAAGAAGCTGCCACGCCAGACGCCCGTCACCGTTATTCTGGTCGCAAGCAAATGTGTCGGAGAGCGTATCGATCGCGGCGTGAGTAATGATATGTGGAAAGGCGGGATGGCTGAGCACCTCAATAAAATCACCCGCGCTTTCTGGCAGCGCTCCGCGCTCCACGGTCTGGCCAACGAACGTGAATATCCGCTCTACCTGCGTAACTACCGTATCTTTTTTGTGTACGGCAAAGAGGTAAAACGTTCTTCCCAGATGCAGCGGGTCATTGACGAGCTGATTCAGATACGCAACACCATCCGCGTCTCACTGGGGGCCGCACGTATCGACAGCATGAACATTGATGTTCACGCCTTCCTGTCTGCGGTACGTGAAGTCATGAACTACCGCCAGGAACAGGTGCTGATGTCTTCCGGAGATTACAGCGAGGACGAGAGGCTCAACCGCCAGGTGGTTGATCCGGGGATTGACCTTAAGGTTCATCCATCGCATATCCGGATGGTGCTGCCGGAGACTATCGACGCGCGCGGGACGCGCCTGCCGGCATCGGCATGCCGCATCATCAATATGCAGCTCGCCAAAAACCCTCGTCGGTTTGCGCTCTGGCAGGGCGCAGATAATCTGCAAAATCTGCGCTTCCCTGACCTCGGCATTCCCTGTCCGTTTATGCTGACCTGGACCACTGAGCTGGAAGAACAGACCAAAAGCCAGAGTGAGGCGTTTCGTAAAGACACGGACCTGTCCAAAAAGGCCAACTCAGCCTACGCCGCACTCTTTCCTGGCACCAAAAAAGCAGCCGAAGAGTGGCGTCGGGCGCGTGAACAGCTGAACAGCAATGAAATTGCACACTGCAGAACCTACTTTAACCTGACCCTGTTCGCGCCGGACAACAACACCGACGCGCAGGCCTGCGAGCTGGCCGCCGTGAACGTGTTCCGTAAGAACGAGCTGGAGATGGTCACGATACAGTACCAGCAGATGCGTAACTGGCTGGCCGGGTTCCCGTTCGTCATGCAGGAAGGAATGTGGGAAGACCTGAAGATGACAGGGGCTACCCTGCGCGCCAAGTCATGGAATGCAGTAAGCCTGATGCCGGTTGTGGCCGAGCGCCAGCTGTCCAACGTGGGGATGCCGCTGCCGACCTATCGCAACCAGGTGGCGTTCTTCGACATGTTTGGCGAAGAGAACGGCAGTACCAACTTTAACATTGCGGTAACCGGTACCTCAGGGGCAGGGAAGACATTCCTTATTCAGGGGATTCTGCGTGATGTGCTGAATGCTGGAGGTTTTGGCTGGGTCATCGACATGGGGGATGGATATAAGAACTACTGCCATCAGGCCGGCGGGGTCTACCTTGACGGTGCGAAGCTTAGATTTAACCCGTTCGCTAACGTCAAAGACATCAATCACTCTGCGGAAGGGATTGTGCGTCTGCTGACGGTGCTGGCCAGCCCGACACAGCCGCTGGACGGTGTCTGTGAAGCGATCCTGCAGAAAGCGGTAATGGATGCGTGGGAGAAGAAAGGCAACAAAGCCCGTATCGACGACGTTCATAATTACCTGACTAATGAGGATGTGAATCAGGCGTTCGCAGACAAGCCGACCATCATCGCGCGTCTCGCTGAGCTGGCCATGCTGCTCGATACCTACTGCACCTGGGGGCCGGACGGCGAATACTTCAACGCCGACACCCCGACGCTCGACGGTGAAACCCGCTTCGCGGTGCTGGAGCTGCTGAGCCTGGAGGACAAGCCGAAGCTGCTCTCGTCCATCCTGTTCTCGCTCATCCTGGCAATTCAGGAAAAGATGTACCACAGCCCGCGCGATCTCAAAAAAGTCTGCATCATCGACGAGGCCTGGCGTCTGCTGGGTGGTTCAAACCCACATGCGGCCCGGTTTATCGAAACAGGCTACCGTACGGTGCGTCGACACCGTGGCGCGTTTATCACCATCACACAGGGCATCAAGGACTTCAGCGCCAGTAAGGAAGCCGAAGCGGCCTGGAACAACAGCTCCACCAAAATCACCCTGCTGCAGGATGCGAAGGCGTTTAAACAGTACCTTGCCGATAACCCGGATCAGTTCTCGGACATGGAAAAAGAAGTTATCCGCGGCTTCCAGCCCGCCCTGCAGACCGGCTACAGCTCCCTGCTGATAAGCGCCGGGGAATACAGCTCCTTCCACCGCCTGTTTGTCGACCCCGTCACGCGCGCCATGTTCAGCTCCCGTGGTGAGGACTTTGCCTTCATGCAGAACGCTCAGAAAGCCGGAGCGGCTGCGGAAGAAGCGGCGTATCTGCTGGCGGAGAAGAAATACGGCAGTGAACTTCGTGAACTTGAAGAATGGGTGAACGCAGCATGAGTGAACAACAGGACAAGCCATATGACGGCGATACCGTCCGCGACGGTGTAACAATCGTAAGCAAGACATCCCGATGGGTTAAGGTCGGGATGCTGGGGCTGGCGGGACTTCTGGTCATGACAGGCGTCGCGTACGTAACGGCGAAAGTCGTCACACCTGAGGTGGTGGTCTTCGACATGAAGGGCACGATAGATCTCTTCAAGCAGCAGTCCGCCCAGCTGCATCTCGATGAAGGCAGCGCAAAAGCGATGACCCTGCAGTTCAACGCGGCGTTGAGCGGCAGCCTGGATGCGTGGCAGGCCTCACACAACGCCATCATTCTGGTGAAACCGGCGGTAATAAACCCGCAGCGGGATATCACGAATGAGATCCGTGCCGACATTGCACGGCGTACCCAGGGGGGCCAGTGAAAAGACGACTGAAGCTGATGGCCATGCTCCTGATGCTCTCTGCCGGCAGCGGGGCGAAAGACCTGGGGACCTGGGGAAACGTCTTCGAACCGGCCGAGCAGGATATGCTGGCCTTTATCCAGAACCGCCTGAAGGGGATGGAGCAGACGGGCGAACTGGACCGGCTGCGCAGGGAAGCAACGGACAGGGTGAAGGAGCATGCGGTACGCCCGATGCCGGTGGAGGGCCTCACAAAAGCGAAGGAATACCGCAGTTTTGCGTGGGACCCGACCTTCACCGTGAAGGAAACGATCACTGACATGCAGGGCAACGTGATCGCCCGTAAGGGCGACACGGTCAACCCCCTGGATAGGGTGCCCTTCAGCCAGGTGCTTTATTTCATCGACGGTGATGATAAAGAGCAGATGAACTGGATCCGTCAGCAGATCGCAGGCCAGACAAACGTGAAGGTCATCCTGGTGAAAGGCAACATTAAGGAAACCAGCGATGCACTGAACGAACGCATCTTCTTCGATCAGTCTGGCGTACTGACCCGTAAGTTTGGTTTTGAACATATCCCCGCGCGCATCTCACGCGATGGCCGCGTGATGAAGGTGGAAGAAATTCCGGTATCAGGAGCAAAAAAATGAGCGCAACCACGTTAGGTGATCTGTTTCCGCACATGCACGAGGCCGTCACAACGCATCGCCGCTACGCTAAACAACCCCGCAAAGCATCAGCCGTTACATCCCGCATGGGTACGGCAGAGCGGCTAAAGACGCTGTATCCGGAGCTGGATTCCTGGCATCCGGTACTGGTGACCAAAGCCTGGCTCCACTGGTGTGTTCAGAACCAGCAGGACAGCCGGGAGCCGTCGAAACGTGATGAGCGTTTTCCGGACTGCATCATTCACCTCTTACTGGAGAACATGCGGGCCGAGGACAGCGCGAAACGTAAAAAAGGCCAGACGATGTCACTTTCTGAGCGCCTCGACAGGTTGTTCGCGGGCGAGGAGCAGGAGAACGCCGAATGTCACTGAAGTGCAATGCTGAAACCAGAGGCTGTGATGAAAAAGTGAAACAACTCTGCCAGCTGTACCCTGAAATCGCATCCTGGCATCCGATGCTGGTCACCGGTGCGTGGCGTCAGTGGTGCGCGGAGAACCAGCGTCAGCCGATAGCGCCGGAAGAACGGGATGAGGCGTTTCCCCTGTACCTCGTCAGGCTTATCCGCAACAGAATGGAGGAGATGAACGCATGGCGTTAATCAGCTGCTTCACCGGACCTCAGGGCTTGCAGGGGATGCTCACCTGTTTGCGCGATACTGAGGGCATGACCGGTATTCTGGTCGTGGTAACACTACTCGCGGGCTGGCTTGTTGTTCAGCATCTTGCAGATGCACGCCGTGAACGCCGGGCGTGGGAGAGCAGACCGGGAATACCCGTTCCGCAGGCACAGTTTGGCAGTGCCCGACATGCCGATGCGGTACATGGCTTTGCCAACAGAGACTATTACCAGATGCTGCTCGCAGAGCTGGAGCAAGGTCTGACCGAGGCAGGTTATGCACTGACGCATGATGAATCACAGCGCGTAACGATACCGACAGCAGACCGACTGGCTCTCAGTCGCAGGATTTTTCGGGCGCGTCTGCGTTATACCACACCGAGAGTCTCTGAGCAGACGATGAAAGACAGCGAAGATATAGCGGTGAACGACGGGTATGCCGGCACGTGGCTCAGTGTGCTTATACGTGGCAGTGAGTGCGCTGGCTGGTACATCACCAGACCGCAAAAAGGCCATTGATTCAACCGCGCTGCCATTCAGGATGTTCGGTGCTCACTGCGTTGCGCTCCGCCTCAGCCTGAATGCCACCCCGGTTTACGTTTAATCCCGACCAGGTAACGCCATGAAAAAAGACCCTGTTACTGAAAAGGGCCGGAATGTCACCTCAGTACGTCACGATGAGGGTTCGGCCCGACAGCTGGATGAGATCCTCAACGACAACCCGCTGTACAAGCCCTCGCATGTTCTGCGCGGTGCCATTCTTGCCCTGTACGAAATGAGCCAGGAACAACGACTGGCCATCATCATGAAAGCCGCCGGTAAAGGCAAAAACCACTGATCCTTATTTAAGCCCTCCCGCCGTCCGGTGGCTGCGGCATGCCCGGAGATACCCCCATGACTCACCCTGAAAAAATCAGGCCGGTGACGGTTACCCGTGACCGCAACGGCTTCTGGACGCACCCACACTACTTTACACCTGCCAGTGATGAAGCCACGCAGACAGAGTTTGGCGACTGGATGCGCCTGCATAAACTCACCTGCGCCACCCGCTGGATGGAAAACGATGCTCCTCCCCAGGTGATTACCGCCTGGGAAAACGGTGCGTCGGACATCAGTGACTGGCAGCCGTCAGCCCCCGCCGGAGAGGGCTGGTTTATCGGCTCCATTCATGACACTGAAGATGGTCCGGTCTGTGTCTGGCTGCGGGAGGTGAAATGAAGCATGTGTCATGGTTTTCCGGCATGGTGCTGCTTCTGCTGTCCTCTTTACCTTTGCAGGCAACGGCCGCAGCCAGTAACGCCGGTGACGGCCGCTGGGTTAATCCGATAAGTGATGTCTGCTGGAAGTGCCTGTTCCCGATGACGCTCGGCAATATTCAGCTGGCGGCCGGCCCGCAAAAGGATACCAACAACCCGGCTTCGCCGATCCAGATTTGCCCATACGGTGTGTTTTATCGCATCGGTCTGGCCATCGGGTTCTGGGAGCCAATGGCGATGGTGGATGTAACACGTGAGCCTGGCGTGATGGTCAACATGGGAGGCTTTAAAATCGATCTCGGACGAACGGGAACGGGAACCGCAGGGCAGAGTGACCGACCCGCTGCCGGCACGTTCTACCATGTTCACTGGTATAAATACCCGCTGATTTTCTGGCTGAACATCATCACCAGTCTGGGGTGTCTGCAGACCGGCGACATGGATATCGCGTATCTCTCTGAAGTTGATCCACTCTGGAATGACAGTACGCTCTCGATGCTGATTAACCCCGAGGCAGCACTGTTCGGCAACCTGATTGCTCAGGGTGCCTGTGCTGCTGACGCAGCTGCTTCATCAGCGGGTCTTCCGCTGTCGCCACTGTTCTGGTGTGCGGGCAGCCAGGGCTCCATCTACCCGCTAACCGGCTATACCAGCGGGGAGTTTTCCCCGCTTGAGGCCTCTCTGCTGGTCGGAGAGCGAATGGCCTTCAAAATGCATCGGGAGGGGCTGGTCTGGAACTCCGTGGGCGCGGATGTTGCCGTATGTAACCAGTACCCATCCCCGATCATCCCGAAAGAGCGATGGCGGTATCAGATGGTGAACATGTACCCCGAACCGGGCAACTGCCATCCCTTCGGGGCCAGCACGCAGCTCTGGGGCACAACGCATAATTCCCCGTCCTCCAAAAAGAACTTCGGCTACCTCTTCTGGCGCAAACGTAACTGCGTCTTCCTCTAAGGACATGACAATGAAAAACGCTTATCTCCGGGCGCTGATGGTCAGCGTCATGGTGGGTTTCGCGCCGCTGGCTCTGGCGAGCGCCCAGACAGATATCTCCGTCTCCGACCATAACTGGATCAAAGGCCAGCAGGACGCGCTGGCAAACATGAAGGAAGACCTGCAGAGTCACCCTGCGGGTGTGTCCGTGTTGCCGCAGCCGCAGCAGGACCTGATTCACCGCCTGCAGGGCAATATCGCTGCGCAAACCACCTCTATGGGGGAAAAAGACACGTTCCCGGCTATTTACTTTGTGAGCCTCGGTATTCCGCGTGAAGGTCTTCTGCCCATGCTGAAGGACGCCCGTCGTTACAACATTCCGCCCACGCTGCGGGGCCTGGTCAATAACGATATGCGACAGACTGCGGCGGCCATGTTTGAGCTGAGTAAGGAGGACAAGGACGCCGGCGTGCAAATCGATCCGACGTTGTTCACTCAGTACAACATCACGACAGTGCCGGCACTGGTGGTCATCTGTCCGGGTCATCATGACGTTATCCGGGGAAGTCTGCCCCTGCAGCAGGCGCTGGAGAAAGTCGCTGAAAGCGGTGATTGTGCAGCGACGGCGCGCCATCTTCTGGAGGCTGCGAAATGAAAAAACGACTTTCAGCGATGCTGATGCTTTTCCCGCTCCTGGCGGGGGCAGCCGATCCTGCGTTTGAGGCGGGAGCGAGCTTTGGCAAGGGCAATGCCTCCGCCGGTACGGGGGCCCTGAAAAATCCTGGTACCGTCACAGGGGCAATACCAGGCTATACCGCTAACCCACCGGAGAAAGGGTATTACGGCGGTGTGGATGGTGGAGACGGTGGGCTGGCCAACAAAGGGCAGGCCGCACTGCAGGGTAATGACGCAGCGCAGTCAGTTATCAACTCCGGCAAAACGAATCCGGTTCCCGCCATCGACCCGCAGGCACCTTTCATCACGATCGGGAAAAATGCGGAAGCCGGTGCAGACGGTGTGCTTAACGGAACCGCGAACCAGTGTAAGGAGGTGACGGTATCGAAAACCACCTTTGAAAATTACAGCTGCGACAAAGATGTGGCCTCCGTTGAGGCCTGCACCCGGACCGCAACCCCTGGCGGACGGTCATCAACCACCACGGTTCAGAAAACCTTCACCCTGACCGCTGCGGATGTCGTGTTCAGTATTAACGGTACATCATTTAACTTTAGTTTTAATGCACCTGCATCAGGGCCGGTGATCAGCGCACATTTTTACTGGGCAGACCGGGAATTGAATGCCGGGAAAATCTCCTGGTGGGGCGTCAGTCAGACGATGGTGGGGAAGAATTTTGACTGGGAAATGCCGGGTGCGCCAGGTACGCCGCTGTCAAAAGGTGGCTCCTTACCCGCGGGTACCTATACCAGTACAGGGTGTACCAGCGGGAACAAGGACCGTTGCGAAAAGCATATCCGGGAACAGATAGCGGATTTTCAGTCCGGTGCTTCAGGCTTCAGACTGCTTCTCGTTATGAACGCGGTCGAAACCACCTTTACCCCCGAAGTGACCTGGTCCTCATCCTGCGGTCTGGATATGGCGAAGGCGCAAAAAACAACGTCAACCTGCACCTCTCCGGGAGGAAACAAGACCATTATCAATAATGGCCAGAGCTATGACGTCTACAGCGACTGCTGGGAGTACACCGATAACTATGTTGTGCCGTCAGACTCGAAGGGAACCTGCGGAACGCTGATGACGAACCCTTCCTGCACCGCAGCAGGTACAACCTGTACCGAATCGACTGACGGACACTGTACCCACATGAGCTACACCTACCAGTGTCAGACCACGCATCAGTCGGGAGGCCTGGTCTGCGGAGGAGACTATATCTGCAAATCAGGCGAGTGTGATGACACGAATGGTGCCGGAAGCAGCGGTTTTGATACGGCTGTGGCCAAACTGGCCGGTCTGGCCTCGGCAGCTGAAGACGCCAAAGACGCAAGCAGCACGATTGAGGTAAAAGCGTTCACCGGTAAAGCCATGCGGTGCCGTAAAGCCTTTGCTGGTTTCTCTAACTGCTGCAAAGACTCCGGCTGGGGGCAAAGTGCCGGACTGGCGGCATGTGATGATGAAGAGAAGGCCATAGGAAAAGCGAAGGCGAAGAAAATCACTGTCAGCGTGGGCGAACGTTGCGACCGTAAGGTGCTCGGGGCCTGTATCCAGAAAAGCCAGGTGTACTGTGTGTTTGACGGCAAGCTTGCCCGCATTATTCAGGAGCAGGGGCGTCGCGACCAGCTGGGTGTAAAGTTCGGCAGCGGCGACAGTCCGGACTGTCGGGGCATCACGGTCCCGGAACTGCAGAATATCGACTTCGACAAAATCAACTTCTCAGACTTCTACGAGGATTTGATGAAGAACCAGAAAATCCCGGATACCAGCGCGCAGGTTCAGCAGATTAAGGAGCGGATCGCCGCCCAGGTGAACCAGCAGGGAGGTGGCAAATGAAGCGTGTCCTCTGTGGCCTGCTTATGGTGCTGGCGAGCCATACGGCGCAGTCCGAGGAAATTGTGACGCCAGCGGAGCCGTTCACCGGCTGGTCCTGGTACAACGAACCGAAGAAGCCGCCTGAACAGCCAGCGAAACCGCCGCAGCCTGCGCAAAAGGCGATCCCGGATCTCAGCAAAATGTCTCCTGTGGAGCAGGCCCGCGTACTGAAAGGGTACACACAGGAGGCGCTTAACCGCGCCATCCTGTACCCCTCGCGGGAAAACACGGCGACGTTCCTGCGCTGGCAGAAGTTCTGGACGGACCGGGCATCAATGTTCAGTCAGTCCTTTGCGGCGGCACAGCTGAGTCATCCTGATCTCGATTACAACCTGGAATACCCGCACTACAACAGCATGGCGCCGTTTACACAGACGCGTGATCAGCAGACGCAACAGAATGCTGTTGAACAACTGTCCCAGCAGTACGGTCTGTTCTACTTCTACCGGGGCAGTGACCCGATTGATGTGCAGATGGCCGGGGTGGTGGCGGACTTTGCGAAAACCAACGGGATATCGCTTATCCCGGTCTCAGTCGACGGCCAGGTGGCGGCCACCCTGCCGCAAAGCCGTCCGGATACGGGGCAGTCCCGGTCGATGAACATCATGCACTTTCCGGCGCTCTTCCTGGTTGACCCGCGCAACCAGAACTACCGCGCCCTGTCCTACGGCTTCATGACCCAGGATGACCTGTCAAAACGATTCCTGAACGTGGCCACCGGTTTTAAACCCAATTCCTGAGAGAGTCATATGCTAAAAACGCTTTTCACCCTCATCCGTGATGCAGGGCGGGTTGCCCTGTATTCCTTCGTCCTCGGCCCGGCCCTGGTGCTGTATGTGTTTGTGATGCTGGCGGCGTCAGAGGGTTCACTGTCCCGGCAATTCCTGACGACCTTTCATGACCTGACTGACGGCGCACCTGCCGGCAAGGTGATGGGGTGTGTTAATGAAAAGGTGATGGCAGGAAGCTTCTCGCCACCGAAACCCGGAGAAACGTTAAAGCCTGAGCCTTCTGCTTTAGAGAAAAAACCACCTGAAGTCTTGTGTCAGAGAGGCCCCGTGGACATCGATTCATGGGCGCGTTCGGTTGATGCAACCTTACGCAACGTCTGGATGATGGTGGTGATGTTGGGCTTTGGAGTGTGGTTTGTATCCCGTCGCCGATCCCTGGCCGCCCCAAAACGCATTTCACCAGACACGCATTCGATTTTAGTACGGCAGAACAAGGAGAAAGACGAATGAAACCATCCATTCTCGCAGGACTGATTTTCTGGGGCACGATGGCGCGCGTACTGAGCGAGCTGATGACCCTGTCAGTGGAGCACACTCAGCAGGGGCTACTGTGGCTGTGCAATGGCATGTGGGTTGGCGCGGGGGGCATGGTGATTTTTGCCTTATGCCGCTGGCTGCGCCAGGACAGAACGCAGAAGCATAATGAGGCCGATCATGAACATTAAAACCGGTCTCACAGCACTCCTGTTATCCCTGCCTTTGCTGGCGAACGCCGGTGCGCGTGAGGAGTTAATGGCACTTGAGGCGACAAAAACGACTTCAACTGCTGACGCTGCGACCATCACCACGTCCACACCTGCGGTCCCGGCTCCCGGCAGTCTGATGCTGCTGCCGGACGGACGTCGGGCGAATATGAAAGAGTATGCCGTGGTGCTCTTTATGCAGGCGCACTGCCAGTACAGCGCTAAGTTTGACCCGCTGCTGAAAGGCTGGGCCGATGAACATGCGATCAGGGTATACCCGTACACACTCGACGGTGGTGGCGATGTCTCTTACCCGACCCCGATGATCCCGCGTAAGACCGACCTGAAGTCCCCCATCGCGGATGAGATTGTCACCTTCTTTGGTAACGGCCTGCCCATTGCGACCCCAACGGCCTTTATGGTCAACGTTAACACCCTCAAGGCCTACCCGCTCACCCAGGGCGTAATGGACATTCCCGCGCTGGAAAGCCGGATGGCCAGCCTCATCCAGGCTGACATGGATAACGTCGATCCCAGAACGCTGCCACCCCTGCCGGCAAGCGCGCAGGTCACCCCTCAGTAATACAAACGGACTACAAAATGACGACAAATTCGTATGCGTTATCGCGTACCGAGCGCGTATGGCTGTTATTCAGTGTGACGCTGCTTGTGTCCGCAGCCTTCTATGGCGTGCTGGCCCATCGGGTGGTCAGCGTCATGGACCGTCCTGAACTGACCACCTGTCTGCAGGACTTTCCGGTGCTTCTGCTTATCTCGCTGAGTATCGGTTTTTTTTCAACCACCACCGGGCTGTACGTCTTGCGTCAGACCCTGAGCCGTCAACCCTGTGAGGATATCGCATGACATTCGCCAGATTCAGGACGTATATCCGAAACGAGCTGAAGTGCATTGTGGAAGAAACAAAGACCCGGGAATGGATTGATTCATTAAACCTTAAATTGCTTTACGGCATTATTTTTTCATTCGTGGTCGAAAGAATTTATGTGTGGTGGGCAGGCAATACGCTGCGTACCGCAATGGATCTTAATCGTCCCGAACAGTTTGTCCTCTCAGCCCTTATCCATTATCCGCAGTATCTCCTTTGGGCTATTGCGGGAGGCCTGTTTGCACTGTTTGCCCTGAATCTTCTGCTGGGTCTGTGCTTTAGTCTGGCAACCCAACTGCACCAGCGACTGACCCGTACTGATGGCCCGGGACCTGTAGCCGACAGCGCGGAGGTGACACATGATTAAGGCCCTGATAACGGCGGGTGCCGTGTTTTTCGCGGGCCTGGCCGCGCTGCCGGCACAGGCTGACGTTAACGGCGACCTGAACGGCTTCTTTGGCAAGCTGGGCTACAGCGGTAACGTCTCTCAGGCTCAGGCCTGGCAGGGACAGGCGGCCGGGTACTTCTCCGGCGGCTCTGTTTACCTCCGCAACCCCGTCAAAAACGTCCAGCTGATCTCGATGCAACTGCCTTCCCTGAACGCCGGCTGCGGCGGTATCGACGCCTATCTCGGGTCGTTCAGTATGATCAGCGGTGAGGAAATTCAGCGATTCGTGAAGCAAATCATGAGCAATGCCGCAGGCTATGCCTTCGACCTGGCACTGCAGACAATGGTGCCGGAGCTGAAGCAGGCGAAAGACTTCCTGCAGAAGCTGGCCAGCGATGTTAACTCCATGAACATGAGTTCGTGCCAGGCCGCGCAGGGCATTATCGGCGGGCTGTGGCCAGTGACGCAGGTTTCCCAGCAGAAAATCTGCCAGGACATTGCCGGCGAAACCAACATGTTTGCTGACTGGGCGGCATCCCGTCAGGGTTGCACCGTCGGAGGGCAGGGCGACAAGGTCACGGCCAAAGCGGGTGATGGTGAAAAAGACCAGGTCCTGAAAAACAAAAACCTTATCTGGGACACGCTCAGTAAGAACGGACTTCTCGCTAACGATCGGGCGCTGAAGGAGCTGGTCATGAGTACAGTCGGCTCAATCATCTTCAATAAAAGCGGGGATGTCACCATCCTGACGCCGCTGGTCGATAACCGCGACCTGATTAAGGTTCTGATGCGCGGGGGGACCGCGAAGGTCTACGGATGTGATGAGGCAACGTTGTGCCTGGGGCCGACCGTAAAAGACCTGACCGTTTCTGAATCCAATGCCCTGGTCACGCTGGTTAAAAACCTGATGATCTCCATGCAGAACAAGCTGGTTGATGACAAGCCGCTGACCGATCAGGAAAAAGGGTTTGTTAACACCACGTCCGTACCGGTGCTGAAATATCTGACCAACGCCCAGAGTATGGGCATGAGTGCAACATATCTGCTCCAGGTATCTGACTTCATCGCGCAGGACCTGATGATCCAGTACCTCCAGGAACTGGTGAAACAGGCCAGTCTGTCGCTTGCCGGCAAGAACTTCCCCGAAGAAGCCGCCGCGAAGCTGCGTGACAACGTCATTCACGCGCAGGGACTGCTGGCTGACATGAAGCTGCAGTCAGCTGCAGATCAGAATGCGCTGGACGGTATCGACCGCAACATGCAGTACCTGCAGCAGCAGGTATCTACCATCGTTTCAGGCTCCTATCAGAGCAACTATCACTGG
Organism: Enterobacter cloacae complex sp. 2024EL-00227; assembly: GCF_043945315.1. NCBI lineage: Bacteria > Pseudomonadati > Pseudomonadota > Gammaproteobacteria > Enterobacterales > Enterobacteriaceae > Enterobacter > Enterobacter cloacae complex sp. 2024EL-00227. Next base: position 14,958 of record NZ_JBIMQP010000019.1, on the reverse strand, counting down.
GGTGATCGCTGATGCTTGAGATATACACCATTTATGGCGGGGGGATGTGGAAAACGGCGCTCGACGCCGTTGTCACCCTCGTCGGCCAGAATACCTTCCACACCCTGATGCGTATTGCCAGCACCTTCGGGGTGCTGGCCGTACTGTTCACCTTCATTAAACAACGTAACCCGATGGTGTTCGTCCAGTGGCTGGCAGTCTTTATGATCCTGACCTCTATTCTGCTGGTACCGAAACGCTCTGTGCAGGTTATTGACCTCTCAGATCCGGCTGCGGTATGGAAAACCGATAACGTGCCGGTGGGACTGGCGGCCATCGCGTCACTGACCACCAGTATCGGTTACAAGATGTCGTCGGTGTACGACATGCTGATGGCCAGACCTGACTCAATCACCTACAGCAAGACAGGGATGCTGTTCGGCTCCCGGATTGTGGCGGAAACGAGTGACTTCACCACGCAAAACCCTGAGCTGGCACAGATGCTGCCGGATTATGTGGAAAACTGTGTGATAGGCGACATTCTGCTGAACGGCAAATACACGATTAACCAGCTGCTGAACTCCACCGACCCGCTGACGCTGATAACGAGCAACACGAGTCCGTTGCGGGGGATCTTTAAAATGACGTCCACCTCGCGGCAGTTCCTGACCTGTCAGCAGGCCGCCACGGAGATAAAGACGCTGGTTAATACCGACGTGAATCCGGGCAGTGCAACTTTTACCTGGCTGACGCGTAAGGTCTTTGGAAACAAGCTGAACGGCGCAGCACTGCTGTCAAACGCAATGGGGGAAAGTTACGGGTACTTCTACTCTGGCGGTATGACGGCCGCGCAGATCATGAAGAACAACATCACGAACAGTGCCGTGCGACAGGGGATTAAGGGCTTTGCGGCGCGTTCATCTGATACCGCCAACCTGCTGAATCTGGCCACCGAGAACGCGGCAACCAAACAGCGCCTCAGCTGGGCTGCGGGTAACGAACTTGCCACCCGCACACTGCCGTTTGCGCAGTCCCTGCTGATGCTCATCCTGGTGTGTCTGTTCCCGCTGATGATTGCGCTGGCAGCGTCCAACCACTCCATTTTCGGGCTGAACACGCTGAAGATTTACGTCTGTGGCTTTATTTACTTCCAGATGTGGCCAGTGATGTTCGCCATCCTGAACTATGCCGCCAACTACTGGCTGCAGAGCCAGTCCGGGGGGACGCCCCTGGTGCTGGCCAACAAGGATATTGTTGCGCTGCAGCACTCGGACGTGGCCAACCTGGCGGGTTATCTGTCGCTGTCCATTCCGGTATTGTCGTTCTATCTGACCAAAGGGGCGGCGGCAATCGGCTCTCAGGTGGCAGGCAGTGTGCTCAGTTCGGGGGCATTCACGTCCGCAGGTGTGGCGGCGACCACGGCAGACGGCAACTGGTCGTTTAACAACATGTCGATGGACAACGTCAGCCAGAACAAGATGGACACGAACCTGGTGCAGCGTCAGGGCCAGCAGACGTGGCAGGCTGACAACGGTTCAACGCAAACCCAGACTGCCGGTGGCCATACGGTTATCGACGGCTCCGGTGCGATGTCGAACCTGCCAGTGAACATGAGGCTCAGCCAGCTGGCCAGCAGTGGGTTTCAGGAATCAGCCCGCCAGTCGCAGGTTCAGGCACAGACGGCGCTCGATGGCTACAACCACAGCGTGACCAGTGGCTGGTCGCAGCTTTCCCAGCTTTCTCATCAGACCGGTAGTAGTGACAGCCTGACTCAGGGCAGCGAAAACAGCCAGGCAACGAATGCGACGCGCGGTGCCAGCATGATGTTGTCGGCAGCAGAAAGCTATGCGAAAGCAAACAATATCTCCACGCAGGAAGCCTATAACAAACTGATGGATATCAGTAATCAGGGTTCTGTATCGGCAGGTGTTAAAGCTACAGCTGGAGCAGGCCTCAATTTAGGTGTAGTAAAAGTTGGTGCTGAAGGAAGTGTTTCAAGCGATTTGCGGCATTCGACGGGAAGTTCTCGGGGCGTTCAGGATTCAGGATCTCATACTCAGGATATGCGGCATGACCAGAACAGCCAGGCTGTTAATGATTTCCGTCAGGGGATGGATATGGTCAAAACCAGCCGTGTCACCGATGGGGCGAATCATACTGAGAATGCGGCAAGCAGCAATGTACAGCAGCTGGCCGCAACACTTAATGATGCTGAAAGCCAGTACCATCAGTACACCACCAGTTCTACGCAGAGTAATGAGTTCAGCCGTATGGCAACGGTTGCACAGAACCAGAGTGCAAGCCTCGACACGAACTATACGCAGGAGTTTGTGGACTGGGCGGCGAATAAATATGGTGACAAGGCTCAGTCCATGCTGACAAGCGCCCCGTCGGCGCGTGAGGCCGCGATGGAGTTCGTGAATGAACGTCTCAAGCCTGAAATTATGGGCGACTACCAGCAAGGACGTTCTGACCTGGCCAGCGGTAGTGAACATGCAGCATTCAGCGGAGAGCACATTGTCCAGCCTGCCAGCAGTAATCATCAAACACAGACTTCTGGTACTACAGGTAATGACAGCAGGGTGAATTACAGCTATTCAGATAACAGCTCTTCCAGCCCGACTGGAGCAGGTACTCATCATGCAGCTGGAATATCAGAGGTCACGGAGTACGGAAGCAAGCCCGGTGACCAGGTATCAGCAGGAAGTGAAAATATATCGGTGAGAACAGCCAGTTCTGCGTTGGGTAATGATGGATCGTCTTTGCAAGCGCATAGACAAACTGAAAGTCACTTTTCTGTTGGAGGACATAACGTAAACCCTTCTGACTATGGAAGGCATGAACAAAACACTGACATGCACACAGGCGATCTTGTCAGAGCAGGAGGGCAGAGAAGCGAACAAAGTGGCATCTCAATGTCAGCCAGCGAACATGATACCGGTCGACATTCCACTGAGCGGCAACGGGTTGGCTCTACTGGTGAAATTCATCAGGAATTAAACCAGACCGGAACCATTCGAGAGCAGGCTGTAGCAGCGAGCCAGGGTAATGAAATGACGCATGGTCGTTCAGTCGTGAATGTAGAAGGGCAACGGGTACCTGATAACGCTATGCAGGATACTTTCAAAGAAAACCAGACAAGACTGCATCAACAGTCAGGGCAGGGTTTTGGTCCGCAAAATGACTTACAGCGTCGTGTAGCGGAACAAAGATCTGAAAATGAGCATAAAATCAACGAATCTGCTGGAGAAATTGATAAAAAACAATCCACTGTTCAGGCATCCAGTGATATTCTGAAAGGAGAAGATTTACATGCAACCGGCAATTTCAAGGTTCATCGATTAGAAGCCGAAATTGACCAGCAGAAGCCTGTTATAGATAGTGCTGAAAAAAGAAAGTTAGAAGAGCAGTTGCAGGAGTTGAGAAAAAGAACCGGCTAGGAGATTAAATGCTAAAAGCTAACTTATGTAAAATTTCTTACATCCCTGTTTTTAGTTTATATGCGGTGTTACCACTAATTCATGATGTCATGCCTTACCATAGTGATTATCACAGCGAAGATTGGATCGCACTGGTAGGTATGTATGGGTTAGGTTTGCTTGTATCCTCACCGTTATGTTACCTGCTCAATAAAGCGGATAAACATGGAGGCGGAGGTTCGTTCGTCTCAATAATACTGCTCGCGCTACTCTCACTTACCTTGCAGATAATATGCCTGTATTTGCTTTGGGAAAATGCAGTATTTTTATATCTTGCAATGTCTGCGGTTATGGCTCTCTCAGCCGCTTTGTTCGCAATCGGGAAGAAGGAATTTAACCTGATAAAAGATAGAGATACAGGCTATGTCTATAAAATACGTGGGAATAAAGCTTATAGGCTTACTGATTCCGAGATGGCTGGATATCAATCAGGTGCGATTAGCAAAGGAATAACACTGGCTGAGTTTTCATCAAGTCAATATTCAGGCCTTGATACAAGTTCATCAGTGCTTCCTATGCATTTCACTTCTAGCAACATCGATTGCAATCAAAGTAATGCAATCAACCCTGCATCAGGAATGCCGATGATCGGTGGTATCTCAGGACTGGATGTACACGGAAACAGTTGGGGTACAAACTTCAACGAACCTTCAAATACGTATGACCCCAACCGGGGATACTGATAACAAGGGGGCTGTGCCCCCTTAATTATTGTAGTAATACACTCCCATCTCTTATTTAACCTAAATTCCTTTCCAAATCAGCCGATAACGTCTCTGTTAGCTACATCTCGCTAACGGGGACGTTTTTCTATGCACAGGATGAATTCATGAAATTAAAACAATTAGCCGTTGTTGGTCTGGTCGCTTCTGCTCTCGCGCTGTCAGGTTGTGGGGCCATGTCCACTGCAGTGAAGAAGCGTAATCTCGAGGTCAAAACCCAGATGAGTGAAACCATCTGGCTGGAGCCATCCTCAGAGAAGACAGTCTATTTGCAGATCCGCAACACCTCCGACAAGGATATGTCAGGTCTGCAGGCACAAATTACGAATGAACTGGCCGCAAAAGGCTACCGTGTCTCCAGCTCTCCGGACACCGCCTACTACTGGATTCAGGCAAATGTGCTGAAAGCCGAAAAAATGGATCTGCGTGATGCGCAGGGCTTCCTGAAAACCGGCTATGAAGGTGGTGCTATGGGGGCTGCTTTAGGGGCCGGTATCACCGCCTACAACTCCAGCTCTGCCGGTGCGACCCTGGGTGTAGGCCTGGCCACCGGGCTGATTGGTATGGCTGCAGATGCAATGGTCGAGGACGTCAACTACACGATGGTGACCGATCTGCAAATCTCCGAGCGCAGCAAAGCAGCCGTCACGACCGACAATATTGCTGCCCTGAAGCAGGGAACGTCCGGCATTAAGCTGCAGACAAGCACGGAGCAGGGGAACCGTGCTAAATACCAGACCCGCGTGGTATCCAACGCCAACAAGGTAAACCTCAAATTTGAAGAGGCTAAGCCTGTTCTGGAAGCGCAGCTGGCCAAATCCATCGCCGGCATCATGTAATACCCTGCGGCTGCGGCGATCGTCGTAGCCGTTCTCCCTCACATACTGATTTTTCACCATGCTCATTCCGGGCAGGGTGCGTCAGTGCTTTCTGTCAGTCCCCTGAAATGACGCTTCCTCGCAGGGCTGCGCCAGGCGCAGCCCTGTCTGCGGCGAGCGTTGCAGACACAAACGTAAAGGCATTCACCATGAATACAACATTCCTCTCCCGCACAATAAACGTGCTTTTCTTTTCCTTTCTGACGCTGGTCAGCACCATTTATTTGCTGGAAAGATTCGGCGTCGACCTTCTGAAATGGCGGGCCGGGAGTTCATTGCTTCTGGCCTATACCTCAGCGCTGTCCGGTGCGGGTTTTGCGTGGGCCAGTGAGCTGAACACGATTGTTATTCTTCTGATTTTCCTGTGCGGCGGTGTGCTGGTTTCCCTGCTCACGGCTTATCTGTTTCGTGTTATTGGGCTGTTCTCGGATCAACCCAAACGTTCGTGATTCAAAGAAATAGTGAACTGAAACATGCCCTGCCGACGGGGCATTTTAACGGGAGGACACCATGCGTTTCGAAAGTACAGAAGGCGATCTTGCCGGTTTATTGCACCTTATCCATCTGGAAAGTGAGCTGGTGATGGCGGTGGCATACCTTCGGGTATTCGGTTCACTTCCGGAAGGCGCGGGTATGACCCTCATTGCATACTGGGCCGGCTATGAATACACCCTCTATGGGCTGGCTCCCGGTGAGTGGCATTCAGCGGCTTATGCTGATGTGGCCACGTCAGTCCGCTCTGTTGCTGCGGGCATAAATGAACAGGACTGGGAGGACGGATGCCAGCAGGCCAGATATGAGCTGAGCCAGATGGTATAACCCGACGCTTTCCCCCTCGTGGTACCACGTTTTTTCATCACTTTTTTCAACGTTTCTCCCCTGATAACACACATCACCGCGCAGGTGATGCGATAACGGCCGGACAACACTCTATGAGCTTCGCAGGAAAAAACCTCACCCAGGGCGGGCAGATGACCGCTTACCGCTGGCGCATGTTCATTCAGGTGAACAACTGGATAGGATTCTGGATCTTCATCCTGTTCGCCGTGCTGACTACCGCCATTTTTCTCTGGCGCATCCCCCCGGAAGCCCTTGATAACGGCTCCCTGTGGTGGTTTGCCAGCCTTAACAGCAGTTTTATCGAGCTGATGCCGGCAACGGGCACGCCAAAAATCTATGACGTTCACTACTGGTATGCACCAACGGCGACGGCAATGGTACTCAAAATGACCCTGCCGCAGATTTACGCCGACCCGTATATGCAGGCAATGGGCGATTTGTGTCTGAGTGAGCTGCAGTGGGCGGCCTGTGCCAGTGGCGTCTTCAGCCTGGTGGTGTTTCTGGCGGTGACCTGGTTTATCGCGGATATCGGTCGTAAGGAAAGTGAGGACGAGTACATCTCCGGCATGGAGCTGACCGACAAGCCTGCGGAAGTGAACAGGCTGCTGCGAAAGAACGATGAACTCTCCGATCTGCGTGTGGGTGACCTGCACATGGTCCGGATGGCAGAAGTGCTCAACTTTCTGATGCACGGCACTATCGGAGTGGGTAAATCGACCCTCATCCGCTGGCTTCTTGACTTCATCCGCAAACGCGGTGACCGGGCCATTATTTACGACTCCGGCTGTACCTTCACCGAAACCCACTATAACCCTGACACTGATTTTATTCTCTGCGCCCATGACGAACGCTGTGCAAACTGGCAGATGTGGGGCGAGTGTGTCGACGCGGTCGACTATGACAACCTGGCCGCCAGCCTTATCCCTGTTGAAGGGGATTCCGATCCGTTCTGGGTATCCAGCTCGCGCACCATCTTTGCCGACCTTGCGATACGCATGTCTGTTGACCCGGAACGCAGCATAGAGAAGTTCCTCAAAACCCTGCTTTCTCTCAGCATGAAAAGCCTGCGTGGCTATCTGGCCAACACACCGTCGGCCAACCTGGTTGAGGAGAAAATCGAGAAAACGGCCATTTCCATTCGCTCGGTGGTGACCAACTACGCCAAAGCCCTTCGCTATCTGCAGGGGCTGGATGACGGGACGAAGCCTCCGTTCACCATCCGTGAGTGGATGACGCAGGAGCGCTATGACAACAGCTGGCTGTTCATATCGACCCAGGCCCGTCACCGCAAGAGCGTGCGGCCGCTTATCTCACTCTGGGTGTCGCTGGCCACGCTGATGCTGCAGAGCATGGGAGAAAACAGCGACCGGCGCGTGTGGTTCATTATCGATGAAGCCCCCAGCCTGCAGCGTATCCCGGAGCTGGCCGAGACACTGGCCGAGGCGCGTAAGTTCGGCGGCTGTTTCGTGCTGGGAATGCAGAACATGGCGCAGCTGGTTCACGTCTACGGCCGCGAGCTGGCCAAAAGTATCTTTGACCTGATGAACACCCGGATGTACGGCCGTTCGCCGAGTGCAGAAATGGCCAAAGTGGTTGAAGAGGAGCTGGGGAACCAGCGTAAACGAAAAATCCGTGAGCAGAACAGCTACGGTCTGGACCAGGTGCGTGACGGTGTGTCCCTCGGCAAGGACGAGGTGAATAACCCGGTCGTTGACTATGAGCAGATCATGCGCCTGCCAAACCTGAGTTTTTACGTGCGTCTGCCGGGCGAGTATCCGGTGGTCCGGCTGAAGCTGAAATACCGCGCCCTGAAGAAACGCCATGCCGGACTGATAGAGCGCAATATCCGTGATGCCCTCAGCCCGGAACTGGAGAAGGTCATTCAGGAGAACGAACGGGCAGCAACGGCAGCAGGACTGACGTTCCCGACCGGAGATGAAGTGCTGGAGAAGGGAGATGAAACCATCCCGTCATCGGGCGGTGCAGTCGTGGTATCCGCAGGTGCCAAAGCAGCAACGCCTGAATCCATAAAAACGCCCGTGGACAAACCGATGGCTGCACCTGCCGCAGATCAGAAGCCAGCCCGGGTGGCGGTACCTGAACAGAAACGGGTACTGGCCATGGAGCCAGTCAAATCCGGTTCAGCGACAGTCGTGCCGGAAACGGCGACTGAAAATCACAGCCCGGTGACACCTCCTGTCACTGCAGAGAAAAAAGACAACGTTGTCTCTCTGCGACCATCTTCTCCTTCAGTTAATCGTCCTGCAGATATTGCTTCCCTTAATCCGGATATTCCTGCAGCGCTTCAAAAAATCAGGGCCAGAACCCAACAGGAAGAAGTACCTGAAACATCGCCAGCTGGCGCGCTGGGGATGCTGAAACGGCGGCTCAATACCGGAGCCACCTCTGGGGGGGCGGAAGATCAGCCCAGCGACAGTGCGGGCGAATCAATGAGCCTGGACATGAAGGTGACTGCACTGCCAGACGGCGGGCTGAGTCTCACGACGGCCGGTAACACCGTCACGCCGGAAAAACCGGATGAATCACACCGTACTCACCGCCGGCTGGCGCAGGAAGAAGAGAACATTTTACTTCACCGTGACGCGGACGACCCGGGTTACGACGAAAACGACCATCACTATTACGACAGAGAGCATGACCTATGATGTCAGTCGCCCCAGTAGCGTCAGCCGGCGAGGCTGCAGGCTACTACAGCAATTCCGATAACTACTATTTTCTGGGCAGCCTGCAGAGCCTCTGGATGGGGGAAGGTGCAAAAGAGCTGGGCCTTGAGGGCAATGTCCGTGGCGATGACCTGACGGCCGTGCTCGAGGGACGTCTGCCGGACGGCTCACGGCTTGGAAAGGAGGTTAACGGACAGCACGTCCACCGCCCCGGTCATGACCTGACCTTTTCCGCCCCCAAGAGCGTGTCCATTCTTGCACTCATCGGCAACGATAAAGAAATGGTGGAAGCACATAATCATGCCGTCCGCGTGGCGGCCGGCTATGTGGAGAAGCTCATCTCGGCCCGCGACACGAAAGACGGCGTTACGTCCATTGTACACACCGGCAAGATGGTGGCGGCCGCATATACGCATGATACCTCGCGCAATCTCGACCCGCAGCTGCACACCCATCTCCTGATTGCCAACATGACGGAGTATGCGGGCAAATGGAAAGCCCTGGCCACGGACTATATCCATAACGCCGGTTTTATCGAGACCGTCATGAAGCACCAGGTCACGCTCGGGAAAATCTATCGCAGCGCGCTGCGCGAGAGGGTTGAAGCGCTCGGCCATGAAGTGGAAGAAGTAGGCAAGCATGGCATGTGGGAGATCAAGGGCGTTCCGGAAGAAGTCAGGGACGAATATTCCTCACGGGGCAGGGAAATACAGGGGGCCGTGGGGGCTGAAGCCACGCTGCGCAGCCGGGATGTGGCCGCCAAAGACACCCGCAGGGCGAAAGTTGACCCTTCGCGGATGCGCCTGATGGAGCGCTGGCTGGGCCAGATGAAGGAGAAGGGATTTGACCTGAAGGCGTATCAGGAGAGCGTGGTGCCGCGTGATGCAGGTCTTCGTGAGACCGCGCCTCAGCCGGAGCGAGATCACCAGGCTAAGCCGGTTCCTGCCGGGCCTGAACAGGCTTCTCCGCAGACGTCGTCCACGGCAGAAAAGAGCGTCGACACACCTGCTCAACCCGCAGAACGGGAAAGCCTGTCCCGTCAGCCAGTACCACAACAGACTGACACGCTGAGTCAGCCGGCACAGATCGTTCCCGAAAAGACGCCGGCGACCAGAAGCTTTCCTGCAGCGCAGCTGGACACTGAAATACCCCGCCCGGAACTGACTGAGGCTGTCCGGCTGGCCATCTCGCAGCTTAGCGACAGTAAAACGCGCTTCACCTTTGGCGAGCTGATGATGACCACCGCTGAGCTGAGCGAACGGCTGCCGGAGATTAAGGATATTCGTGTGGCCATCGATGCGGCGCTGAAGGACGGCATGATTGTGCCGCTGGACAGTGAGAAAGGGGTTTTCACCTCCCGTATTCACCTGCTGGATGAACTCTCGATCCAGGCGCTGAGTCAGGAGCATCTCAAATCCACAAAAGTCGTCAGTTTCACCCGCCCGGCACAGTACGCGCCGGCGGCGCTGGAAGTTGTGGAGAAAGACGCCCTGGTTCTGATGAATGCCCCGTCAGGCGTGGCGGGCATCCGTGACCTGACCGCCCAGCTGGCCGGTATTTCCGGGGCGAACGGTCGTGATGTGCAGGTGCTGGCCAGCTCTGCCGAGCGCGCCATTTCGCTGGCGAAATCCGACGATTTACGGGAGCGGATTATCAGCCGGCAGCATATTCTGAGCGGTGATTTCCACATGAAACCCCAGAGCACGCTGATAATCGAAGGGGCAGAACGTCTGGGGCTCAAGGAGACGCTGGTTCTGCTGGGCGAAGCGCGTGCGCAGGATGCACAGCTGGTCTTTCTCGACAGTGCCGGACGGCAGGCGAACGGTAACGCCATGTCCGTGCTGGAGTCCGCAGGGGTTGCCCGTTCCCGCCGCACGGAGCCGGCGCCCGGGCTTGAGGCCGAAGTGGTCAGTATTCCGAACAAACGCGACCGTTACGAAGCGCTGGCCAACCGGTTTGCAGAGCTGAGCGGAGGCAGTGAAAACGTCACCGCCGTCGTGGTCGGCAGGCGTGAACAGGCACAGCTGACAGGCCTGGTACGAGAGGCGCTGCAGAACGCAGGACAACTGGGGCGTGACGGCGTGGAGATAGAGGCCCGGCAGCCGGTCTGGCTCGACAGCAAAACGCGGCGCATGCCCGGTTCATACCGTTCCGGCATGGTGCTTGAGGATCGCACGGACGCAAAAGAGCGTAAGTCCTATGTGATTGACCGGGTGCATGAGGATACGCGAGTCCTCTCTCTCATCGACGGGGATGGCGTGCTGACCCGGATGAAAATCGGCGATATCAGCGCTGACTGGCGTCTCTTCAGCCGTGAAACCCTCAGCGTGGCCACCGGCGAAAAACTGCTGGCCGTGGCGGGTGACCGCGAGCACAGCCTGAAGGCCAAAGATCGTCTTGAGGTGACCGGGATAAGTGAAAAGGGGATAGAGGTTAAACGGGGGGAAGACACCCTGACGCTGCCAAAAGACCAGCCGCTCTATCTGTCACATGCTTACGTGACCGCGCCGGGCGGCCGGGATAACGACACCGGCGTGGTGCTGGCCGCGCTGAACAGCCGAGACATATCGACCCAGACCATGAACTCGCTGGCACAGAGTGGCCACCGGGCGGAAGTGTTCACCGCCGAAGTGCAGGACCGGGCGGAAGCCCGGCTGCAGCGCATGAAGACAAATGCCTCTCCCGTGCAGCTGGTCAGAAACCTGAGCGGTCACCAGGACGTCAGTCAGGCGGTTGATTCACTGCATGACAGCGTCCGGTCGGACGCGGGCCTGGCCGTGTGGCGTGCCATTAACGACCAGCGCACCGTGGTGATCAGCGAGCTTAAGCTGGCGACGGAAGCGCAGAAATATCATCCCGACCTTGAGGCTATCGGGAATGAAATTGGCGCGATGATTAAAAATGGCGAGCTGTTGTCCGTATCCGCAGGGGGAGAGCCGGTACTGGTTTCCCGGTCCACCTGGGAGATGGAGAAAGCCATTCTGCGCGTGGTGGAGGAAGGGAAAGGTACGCAGCAACCGTTGCTGGAACAGGTACCGGAGGCAGTGCTGAACGGACTCACCGATGGCCAGAAAAAGGCGACCACCCTGGTGCTGGGTACAACGGATCAGTTTATCGGGATTCAGGGCTATGCCGGCGTGGGGAAAACCACGCAGCTGAAGGCGGTGATATCTGCACTGGAGACCCTGCCGGCGGACGTTCGTCCGGTGATGACGGGGCTTGCTCCTACGCACCAGGCGGTGAAAGAAATGAGCGACGTCGGTGTCCGGGCGCAGACCATCAAATCCTTTGTCGTTGAGCATGACCAGGCGACGGCCGCAGGCGAGAAGCCTGACTATAAAGGACAGGTGTTTCTTATCGATGAGTCATCAATGGCAGGCAACCAGGATACGGCGGCACTGTTCCAGGCTATTGCCAGTGGCGGCGGTCGCGCGGTCTCAATGGGAGATATCGACCAGTTTGAAGCGGTCGACGTGGGCGCGCCGTTTAAGCTGATGCAGGAGCGAAGCCCGATGGATGTGGCCATTATGAAGCAAATCGTCCGCCAGAAAGACCTGCAGCTGCGCGGCGCCGTTCACGACATCATTGATAACCGGATCGATGCGGCCCTGCAGCGCATTGAAACCCAGCCGGCTGACCGTGTGGCGCGTAGCGCTTCAGCCACGCTGCCGGGGAGTGCCATTCAGGAAACGGAGACGCCCGTTAACGACATCGTGGCTGACTGGACGGACCGGACGCCGGAGGCGCGGTCCCGTACCCTCATTATCACCCAGCTGAACGCTGACCGTCGTGCGGTAAATGCCGGCATTCATGCTGTGCTGGCTGCCCGGGGAGAGCTGGGGGAGAAGGCCATTACGGTGCCGGTGCTCGATAAAATCACCCACACCCGTCATGAGTTCAATAAAACCGATGCCTGGGAAGCCGGGATGGTGGTTAAACGCGGCGATCGCTACCAGGACGTGCTGGCCGTTGACCGCAACGGCAGTACGGTCACGGTACGCGATGAGGAGGGGAGGATTGGACTGTATTCCCCGAAGGAACTCATCACCGGCGACGTGCAGCTGTTTCGCCGCAGCGAGAGGGAAGTCCGCGCCGGCGATCTGCTGAAGTTCACGGCGACAGACAAGGAGCAGGGACAGATGGCCAGCCAGCGCTATACGGTCGAGTCGGTCAGCGAAACGGGCAATATTCGTCTGAAGGGGGAGAACGGCCGCATCACCATCAATCCTCAGGCGGTCAGGGCGCAGCAGCATATTGACTACGGCTGGGCTGTCACCGGGTACGGTGCTCAGGGGGCCAGTAGCGATTATGTCATTGCGCTTGAGGGCACGGAAGGCGGGCGTAAGGCACTTGCCTCCCGTCGCGCCTTCTACATCTCGGCCTCGCGCGTGAAAGAGCATGTCCAGATTTATACTGACGGGAAGGCGGACTGGGTTAAGGCGGTAAAAACGCCGGAGCGGGATATCAAAACGGCGCACGATGCGCTGGCACCTGAAACGCAGCGTAAACAGGCGAAAGCCATCTGGGCGATGGGGCAGCCGGTGAATAAAACGGCCATTGGTCGCGCATGGGTGCGCCATCAGGGCATGCAGGACGCGTCACTGACGGCAAAAATCATCCCGGCCACCCGGCGCTTTCCCGAACCGGCGCTGGCGCTGCCGGTGTATGACAACAACGGCAGAAGTGCGGGCCTGGCTCTGGTTTCCCTGGTTGCCAGCCCGGAAGGGCGGATGACGCAGGGGGAGACCCGGATGGTGATGACAGAGCGTGCCCGTGGTGCGGTACTGCAGCGAAGCCAGTCAGGCAACACGATTGTGGCCAGTGACCTGGCGGCCGCGCTTGATGCAGTACGACATCACCCGAAGGATGGCGTGGTCTGGCAGACCGGCGATGAACCGCCTTCAGCATGGTTGCTTAAGGTGAGCGGTGGGACAAAACAGGATGTCTCTCCGGGTATTGTCTCCACGCTGACTGACGAGCAGAACGTACAGCAACTGCGTGAACAGATGCTGGCAGACCAGGTTCGCAATGAAGAAGCCGGACGGAACAGGCAGCCTGAGTCGTTGCTGGCGGAAATTCCGCAGGAAGAGGTTATCAGACTGAAAGCGGAAGAAATTAATCCGCGTAAACCGGAACCACTCAACCCGGATGCGGATGTGATCGCCAGGGTGAGAGGTGAGGAAAACACCGATGGACAGGAAATGAAAGCCGCTGCCGGTGTCAGGAGTGAGCTGGAAGGTGCTGACAAGGCATCCGGTGAACAGTCGCGGGCATCGCGTGTGATTGCAGATCTGGCAAACGCTGAGCGCGACATGCTCAGGGTGGCAGAAAATACTGAACGCGGCCGCATGCCGGAGCGTGAAGAACAGACCCTCACCCGTACCATTCAGAAAGAACGTTAATCCCCCTTTTAACCATGAGAATCAGGCAATGAAAAGACATAAATTAGCGACATTATTAGTTACAACATACATTGGCTTTATTGCAATGGCACACGCTTCGGCCCCGAAGCCGGTCTTCAGCCCGGAGCAGGAGGCCCGTATCGGGGAAATCGCAGCAGACTACCTGGTGTCCCACCCGGAGATTCTGGTGACGGTCAGTCATAAGCTGCAGGAACAGCAGGAGGCACATAAGCAGAAGATGTTTGCACTCAGCGTGATGGAGAATCAGGCGAACCTTCTGCATGATCCGGATACTCCGGCTTACGGGCCTGATAATGCAAAGGTCGCGGTGATTGAATTCTTTGATTACCAGTGCGTGTTCTGCAGCCGCTTCGCGCCGGAGCTGGAGAAGGTCATGAAAGCGCAGCCGGACGTCCGCTACCTCTTTAAGGAGTGGCCAATTTTTGGTGGTCGCTGGGAAGCCTCACTTAAGGCAGCGCAGCAGGGGCTGACGGTCTGGCAAAAAAAAGGTCCGCAGGCCTATGTCACCTATCACAATGCCATCTACGCCAGCGGCCATAATGAAGGCAAACTGACGGCGGAGGATATTTACGGGGCGGCGTCAAAAGCGGGGCTGGCCACCTCAGCTCCGGGCGACCATACCGCGTCCCTGGAGAAAAACAGTAACCTGGCAGAGGCGCTGGGTCTCACCGGCACGCCGGGAATCATCGTGATGCCCGTCAGCGGAGCAACACCGGACACCATCACCGTCCTCCCGGAGGCGGTGACCACTGAAAAACTGCAGGCCGCAATCCGGAAAGCCACGCCGGCAAAGTAAACCCACAGCTAATGGCATTCTCGGGGTCAGTTTGGATATCGAAAATTATTGTACTATAAGGACTTCCCCGGCATGTCAAAGCCGGTATTTATGGTTTCTGTCTGCTCTTCAGTAAAAATAAAGGGGAGAGACTGCGGTACTATAAACGGCCATGATG
>NZ_JBIMQP010000018.1:0-67627 GCF_043945315.1 Enterobacter cloacae complex sp. 2024EL-00227 | reverse complement strand
CAATGAATATGGAAAGAGTTTTTACCCAGATCGATACCAATGAGCGCAATGTTTTCCATGATAGTTCTCCGAATGAAAGCCTGTCCTCAGCATAGTACCGGGAAGGAGGGAGTGACCATCTCATTAAATATTCTCGTTTGCGGGATAAAAGTGACCTGACGCAATATTTGCGTTTTGATGCTTATTGATAATGTTGTCACAAAAAGTGAGGGTGACTGCATGGATAAATTACTTGAGCGTTTTTTACAGTACGTTTCGCTGGATACCCAATCTAAGCCGGGTGTTCGCCAGGTGCCGAGCACCGAAGGCCAGTGGAAGCTATTAAACCTGCTTAAAGAGCAGCTTGACGCCATGGGGCTGGTCAACGTCACGTTAAGCGAGAAAGGCACTGTGATGGGAACGCTGCCGGCGAATGTCGACGGGGATATCCCGGCGATTGGCTTTATCTCCCATGTCGACACCTCTCCGGATTTTAGCGGTAAACATGTGAACCCGCAGATTGTTGAAAACTACCTCGGCGGCGACATTGCGCTGGGCATTGGCGACGAAGTGCTCTCGCCCGTGATGTTCCCGGTGCTGCACCAGCTGCTCGGTCAGACGCTGATCACCACCGATGGTAAAACGCTGCTGGGGGCGGATGACAAAGCGGGCATCGCGGAGATCATGACGGCGCTGGCGGTGCTGAAGGGCAACGATATTCCGCACGGTGATATCCGCGTGGCCTTTACGCCGGATGAAGAGGTCGGCAAGGGCGCGAAGCACTTCGACGTGGACGCCTTTAACGCCCAGTGGGCCTACACCGTCGACGGTGGCGGCGTCGGTGAGCTGGAGTATGAAAACTTCAATGCCGCGTCAGTCACGATCAAAATTGTCGGCAACAACGTTCACCCAGGCTCTGCCAAAGGCGTCATGGTCAACGCGCTGTCGCTGGCGTCGCGTATTCATGCAGAAGTCCCGGCGGAAGAGAGCCCCGAACAGACCGAAGGGTATGAAGGTTTCTATCACCTGACCAGCATCAAAGGCACCGTGGACAGCGCGCAGATGCACTACATCATCCGCGATTTTGACCGTAAAGCCTTTGAGGCGCGCAAGCGTAAGATGATGGAGATCGCCAAGAAGGTGGGCAAGGGCCTGCATCCTGACTGCTATATCGAGCTCATCATCGAAGACAGCTATTACAATATGCGCGAGAAGGTGATGGCCCATCCGCATATTCTCGATATCGCCCAGCAGGCGATGCGCGACTGCGATATTGAACCGATATTAAAACCGATTCGCGGCGGTACCGACGGTTCTCAGCTGTCGTTTATGGGACTACCGTGCCCGAACCTGTTTACCGGTGGCTATAACTACCACGGTAAACATGAGTTTGTGACGCTGGAAGGGATGGAAAAGGCGGTGAAGGTGATAGTGCGGATAGCTGAGTTGACCGCTAAACGCTAAAAAATGCCCGGTGGCGCTGCGCTTACCGGGCCTACGATCCGAATGTAGGCCGGGTAAGGCAAAGCCGCCACCCGGCAATGAGGCAAGGAGTGCCCATGTCAAACTACCGTCGCCATTACGTCCCCGGTGGCACCTGGTTTTTCACCGTTAACCTGCAAAACCGTCAGAGCGATTTGCTTACCCGCCATATCGATAACCTCCGTTCCGCCACCTCAACGGTTAAGCGTGCGAAGCCCTTCACCATCAACGCGTGGGTTATTTTGCCTGAACATATGCACTGTATCTGGACCCTACCGGACGGGGACAGTGATTTTTCCGCCCGCTGGCGGGATATCAAAAAGACATTCAGCCGCAGCATCGACATGCGCTATATCTGGCAGCCACGATTCTGGGAGCACACCATCCGCAACGAAGAGGACTACCGGCGGCATGTGGATTACATTTATATCAATCCGCTGAAGCACGGCTATGTGGGTAAAGTCAGCGACTGGCCGTATTCAACGTTTCATCGGGACGTGGCTGAAGGGTTGTATCCGGTGGATTGGGCAGGAGAGATTGAGGATTTTGCCGCGGGGGGAGCGGAAGTGAAAAGCCGGGTGGCGGCTACGCCTTACCCGGCCTACAAAAGCTCGATCCCGTAGGCCCGGTAAGCGCAGCGCCACCGGGCACTAAAGCGACTCAGTCCTCAAAGAACCAGTACCCGCTGTTGACCAGCGCGGCCAGCATCGCGAGGAAGGACGGGTCTTCCAGCGCATCGCCAAAGGTATCAGCAGTTAGCACCAGATGGCTGGCAATCGCTTCCAGCGCCGGTCGGTGCGGAGAGTCCAGCTTCTCGCCGTTGACGAACACGTCCTCACCAATGCGCAGCACGCGCAACCCGCCCAGGCGCGTCAGCTTGTCGCCTTGCTGAAGCGCATCGTAAATCTCGTCCGCCTGATACGGCGGCTCCGGAGGCGCAACGTCCAGCTCGTGGCGGGACTGGCTGATGAACTCGCCAAACCACTGACGGAAATGTTCCGGCTCGTTGATGAGATCCAGCATCATGCCGCGCAGCTTATCCAGCTCCGCGGGCAGGATGTCTGCCGGGTGCTCACGCGCAGGCACGTCGGGATCGCTGTAACGATAGCTGCCCAGCTCGCGCTGCAGAACATAGTCGGCAAATCCGCTGATCATCTCGCGGCCGCTTGGCGCGCGGAACCCGACGGAGTAGTTGAGGGAGTTCTCCAGGGAGTAGCCTTCATGAGGGAATCCCGGCGGGATATAGAGAATGTCGCCCGGCTCCAGCTCTTCGTCGATAATCCCGTCAAACGGATCAACCTGAAGCAGGTCCGGATGCGGGCAGTGCTGCTTCATCGGCACTTTTTCGCCCACGCGCCAGCGGCGGCGGCCCGTACCCTGAATGATGAACACATCGTACTGGTCCAGATGCGGACCCACGCCGCCGCCCGGCACGGAGAAGGAGATCATCAGATCGTCCATGCGCCAGTCGGGCAGGGCGCGGAACGGACGCATTAAGGCGGCCGTCGGCTCGTGCCAGTGGTTGACCGCCTGTACCAGCAGCGACCAGTTGTTTTCACCGAGATGATCGTAGCTTTCGAAAGGACCGTGGCTAACCTGCCATTTCCCGTCCTGGTGGCTGACCAGGCGGCTGTCGACTTCGTTTTCCATGGCCAGACCGGCCAGCTCGTCAGGCGAGATAGGGTCGACAAAATTGCTGAACCCGCGTTTCAGAACGACCGGGCGTTTTTGCCAGTAACGTTCAATAAACTCGGGCCAGTTAAGCGTTAAGTGATAATCCATATTTTTTTATTCCGCAGGCTCTTACTGACTCGGATTATAACGGAAGCTCAGCCCCCCGGCTGCGAGATCCTCGCATTTTTCACATAACGGGTTAACTATCGTTCGATGTCGGCTGCTGGCGACCAAAAATGACCTCCATTCGCGCGCCGCCCAGCAAACTTTCGCTGGTTTCGATTTTCCCGTCATACTGGTCGACAATCTCCCGGGCGACGGCTAATCCAACGCCCTGGCCAGGACGTAGCGTATCGGCGCGCTGACCGCGATCGAACACCACATCACGTTTATTGCGCGGGATCCCCGGGCCATCATCCTCCACGATGATATGCAGTTCGTTATCCGTCTGGCGCGCCGACACTTCCACGAACTCCAGACAGTATTTGCAGGCGTTATCCAGCAGGTTGCCCATCACTTCCATGAAGTCATTTTTTTCACCCACAAAGCTTATCTCTGGCGAGATATCGAGGCTGATATTCACCCCTTTACGCTGATACACCTTGTTGAGGGCGGAGGTAAGGTTATCCAGAAGCGGGGCGACCGGATGCAGCTCGCGGCTCAGCAGGGCGCTGCCGGAACGCATGCTGGCGCGATGCAGGTAATAGCCAATTTGCTGGGAAATACGGCTGATCTGCTCCAGCATCACCGGCTCGGCATCGTCGACGCTCAGCTTCGAACTGCGCATGGAACGCAGGGTGCTTTGCATCACCGCGAGCGGGGTTTTCAGGCTGTGGGTCAGATCGGTAAGCGTCGTACGGTATTTATCATAGCGTTCGCGTTCGCTTTTCAGCAGGCGGTTGAGGTTACGCACCAGGCTGGTGAGCTCGCGGGTGGTTTCCGGATTAAGCTTTTCGCGATGATGTTCTTCCAGTTCGCGAACCTCTTTCGCCAGTGATTCAATGGGGCGCAGGCTCCACCACGCCGCTATCCACAGCAGCGGGATCACCAGCAGCAGATTTGCCGCCAGAACGTAGATGAACCAGCTCCAGACCATATAAGAACGCTTCAGCTCGACCGGAATGGTGTCGATCACCACGATGGTCAGCTGCGGCATGTTTAGCGTCGCCGGATAAAGGTTAATCGCAACGGAGTGCGTCATCTCCGTTTCCGCGTCGTCGGCGCGGATCTCGTTCAGCTTTTGCTGCAGGGAACGATCTTCACGGATCAGCGAGCTGGTGGTGTTGAGATCGGCTTCAATTTCGTGAAACCCGTTGGTTTTAAGCCACTCCGGACGAATGCTTTTGACCAGCCACGGAATGTCGCGTTGCGCCCACAGCAGCTTTCCCTTTTCGTTGTAAATCAGGGCGAGGGTGGGGCTTTGCTGATTAAGGTTTTCCGGCATTTCGACGGTGATTCGGTTATCTTCCCATTTCGCCAGGGTATAAAACAGATTGCTTTCGCCGCGTAAGAGACGAAAGGTCGTTTTATCGAAGCTGACGCTGTACCCCACCAGGGCGACCATGCCGTAGGAGAGCGACAGCACCAGCACCACCGCAGCCGTTGCCAGTAAAAAACGAACCCGCAGTGAGAGGGGCAGAAGATGACGCAAAATCCGTCTCATTTAGCGTAATTCAAACAGGTAGCCCTGACCGCGGACGGTGGTAATCACATCCTGCGGGTACTGGGCCTGAATTTTCTTACGCAGTCGTCCCATCAGCACGTCAATGGTATGGCTCTCGCGCAGTTCAGCGTCAGGGTAGAGCTGAAGCATTAAAGAATCTTTACTCACCACCTTGCCGCTGTTGCGGATCAGCGTTTCCATAATCGTATATTCGAATGCGGTCAGCTTGATGACTTCATCGTTAATTGAGAGCTCGCGGCGGGAGAGATCGACCTGGAAAGGCGGGATGGAAATAACCTGCGATGCCAGCCCGCTGTTGCGACGGAGCAGCGCCTGCATGCGGGCCGCCACCTCTTCAATATGGAACGGCTTAGTGACGTAATCATCTGCCCCCGCGCTGAGCACTTCAACCTTATCCTGCCAGCCTTCACGAGCGGTCAGCACCAGAACCGGCAGGGAAACATCGTGGCTGCGCCAGCGGCGAATCAACGACAGGCCGTCTTCGTCAGGCAACCCCAAATCGACAATGGCGATATCCGGCAGGTGTTCATTGAGATAATAATCGGCTTCTTTTGCATCTTCAGCATCGTCCACCTGATGTCCCATCTCCTGAAGCTGAACCTTCAGGTGATGGCGTAGCAATGCGTTATCCTCAACAACCAGTACGCGCATCATCTTTTCTCCCAGAATAAATAGTATGAATAGTTTAACGCTGATTATGTTGCTGTGGGGATAAACATTGAGTAAACCGGGGAAAAGCAACCCCCTTTCCGGGCGGAAAGGGGGGAGAGGGGATTATTTCAGCTCGTCAACCATGGTGATGGCGCGGCCAATGTAGTTCGCCGGAGTCATCGCCTTCAGGCGGGTTTTCTCTTCTTCCGGCAGCGCCAGACCGTCGATAAACTGCTTCATACCTTCGGCATCAACGCGTTTGCCGCGGGTCAGCTCTTTCAGCTTCTCGTACGGTTTTTCGATGCCGTAACGACGCATCACGGTCTGAATCGGCTCCGCCAGCACTTCCCAGTTGTGATCCAGTTCATCCAGCAGACGGTCACGGTTCACTTCCAGCTTGCTCACGCCTTTCAGCGTGGACTGATACGCGATCAGCGCGTAGCCGATGCCCACGCCCAGGTTACGCAGTACGGTGGAGTCGGTCAGGTCGCGCTGCCAGCGGGATACCGGCAGTTTGCTCGCCATATGCTGCAGCACGGCGTTCGCCAGACCCAGGTTACCTTCGGAGTTTTCGAAGTCGATCGGGTTCACTTTGTGCGGCATGGTGGAAGAGCCGATTTCACCGGCGATGGTTTTCTGCTTGAAGTGGTTCAGGGCGATGTAGCCCCACACGTCACGATCGAAGTCGATCAGGATGGTGTTAAAGCGCGCGATGCAGTCAAACAGCTCCGCAATATAGTCGTGCGGCTCAATCTGGGTGGTGTACGGGTTCCACTGAATGCCCAGCGAGTTCACGAACTCTTCGCTGAACTGGTGCCAGTCCACTTCCGGATACGCGGCGATGTGGGCGTTATAGTTACCGACCGCGCCGTTGATTTTGCCCAGAATTTCAACCTGTTCCAGCTGACGGTACTGGCGCTCCATACGGTACGCGACGTTCGCCATCTCTTTACCCATCGTGGATGGGGTGGCTGGCTGGCCGTGGGTACGGGAGAGCAGCGGAATGTCGCGGTATTCCACGGACAGCGCTTTCACCGCGTCGATGATTTTACGCCAGTAAGGCAGCACCACCTCTTTGCGCGCGGTGGAGAGCATCAGCGCATGAGAGAGGTTGTTGATGTCTTCAGACGTACAGGCGAAGTGAATGAACTCAGACACGGCGTGCAGCGCAGGAACGCTTTCCACTTTCTCCTTCAGGAAGTACTCAACCGCCTTCACGTCGTGGTTGGTGGTGCGCTCAATGGTTTTAATGCGCGCGGCGTCTTGTTCGCTAAACTCGGCAACGATTTTATCAAGGTAATCGTTTGCCTTTTCGTCAAAAGCAGGAACTTCCTTGATTGCTGCCTGGGCGGCCAGCTTTTGCAGCCAGCGTACTTCAACCTGAACACGGAACTTCAGCAAACCATATTCGCTGAAGATCCCGCGCAGCGCGCTGACTTTATCGCCGTAGCGTCCATCGACAGGGGATACGGCGGTCAGTGAGGATAATTCCATAATTCGCAACTCCGGGAGGTTAACAATGAGCAAGAATTTGTTTTGCCTGAGTGGTCAGGCGATTACGAGAAAACATTAACTGCAGGCGGCCACCGCCAACCTGGTGCCACAGCACGGCGGCACGGATCCCTGCCAGCAGGGAGGCGCGTACTTTTGCCTGTACCTGCGGGCTTTGCAGCACGGCAGGGGAGCCGGTGACCTGAATCCGCGGGCCCAGCGGGCTGATGACGTCAACATAAATGCCAGCCATGGCGCTCAGCAGCGTGTCGGACTGCAGGTCAAAATGGTCAAGCTGACGCTGTAACCCGGCAATGCGATCGCCCAGGGTATTAAGCGCGCCTTTTGCTGCGCTCAGCTTACGCTCCAGCACCATCAGGCTCAACGTGTAGCGGGTCAGCTCTGCGTTTAACCCCTGACGGCTGCTGGCGTTAAGCACGCCAAGCAGGGTTTCAAGACCGAGACGAAGATTGGTTTCACTGCCACCGAACACGCCCAGGGTCGAACCGGGGTTGAGGTCGATGACGCTATTGAGTGAAACGTGCAGGGCATCAGCGTCGCAATGACCCTGATGCGCCAGCTGTTGCACCAGACGGGCTGACTGGCAAATTCCCGCCAGCGCCAGGGTGATGTCGTAGTAGTTCTTCGCCACACGGTCTCCTTTATGTGTGCAAACGCTGTTAAACAGCGGGCAGCGGCAGGCGCTGTTCAATGATCCCGCCGCCCAGGCAGATTTCGCCGCTGTAGAAGACAGCGGACTGACCCGGGGTGACGGCGGCGACCGGCTCGTCGAAGCGCACGTCAATGCGGTCGTCATCAAGCGCGGTAACGGTGCAAGGAATATCGGTCTGACGGTAGCGTGTTTTCACCGTGCAGCGCAGCGTGCCTTTCAGCGGCTCACGATCGACCCAGTGCAGCTGCTGCGCGATCAGGCCAACGGACATCAGACGCGGATGGTCATGGCCCTGAGCAACAACCAGAACATTGTTTTCGACATCTTTGTCGACCACGTACCACGGATCTTCGCTACCTTCTTTCGTCCCGCCGATACCCAGGCCTTTACGCTGGCCTAAGGTGTGGTACATCAGCCCCTGGTGCTGGCCAATCTCTTCCCCGTCGACGGTGACAATTTTACCCGGCTGTGCGGGCAGGTAACGTCCGAGGAAATCGCGGAATTTGCGCTCGCCGATGAAGCAGATACCCGTAGAGTCTTTTTTCTTCGCGGTGATCAGGTCCAGCTCTTCGGCGATTTTACGCACCTGAGGCTTTTCCAGCTCGCCGACCGGGAACAGGCTCTGGGCGATTTGCTCGTGGCTCAGCGTATAGAGGAAATAGCTTTGATCTTTGTTGCCGTCCAGACCGCGCAGCAGCTGGCTTTTACCATTCACGTCTGCGCGACGCACGTAGTGACCGGTCGCAATGTAGTCTGCGCCCAGATCTTCCGCGGCGAATTCCAGGAAGGCCTTAAATTTGATCTCTTTGTTGCACAGAATATCCGGGTTCGGCGTACGGCCCGCTTTGTACTCTTCGAGGAAGAGTTCAAAAACGTTGTCCCAGTATTCTGCGGCAAAATTAACGGTGTGCAGTTCAATGCCGAGCTTATCGCATACGGCCTGCGCATCAGCGAGATCCGCTGCGGCAGTGCAGTATTCCTCGCCGTCATCTTCCTCCCAGTTCTTCATGAACAGGCCCTCCACCTTATAGCCCTGTTGCTGTAACAGGTAGGCGGAAA
The DNA here is from genome assembly GCF_043945315.1 of Enterobacter cloacae complex sp. 2024EL-00227. NCBI lineage: Bacteria > Pseudomonadati > Pseudomonadota > Gammaproteobacteria > Enterobacterales > Enterobacteriaceae > Enterobacter > Enterobacter cloacae complex sp. 2024EL-00227. The sequence continues at coordinate 58,934 of NZ_JBIMQP010000018.1, read as the reverse complement.
CGGAGGAATCGACACCGCCGGACATGCCGACGATCACTTTTTTCTGGCTGTTATCTGACATGGAATACTCACGACATTGAACTTCAAGGCGGCGTATTCTATCACGCCCCCCCACCATTGGCACCCTCTGTAAACGGCCAGTTAAAAGCGCCGATGACATCCAGGGGCAAGCGGTCGGCAGACTGCCAGCAGCGAATGCTTTCCGCAACCAGCGGCGAGCGCAGGTTTCGCGCGTTCAGGATCTCGTCGGCGGTCACCCACAGACAGCGGTCGATATCGTCATCCTGCGGCTCTGTGGCGCACGTTTCGCTAAGCTCAACGGCAAATAAAAAGCGCAGGAAGGGAGTGCTGTCGGGTGCAATCCACTGGTGCATACGGATGAAGTGCTGGGGCTCAGCGTGAATGCCGGTCTCTTCCCACAGCTCGCGTTTTGCCGCCTGCAGGAGGGTCTCATTGGCTTCCAGGTGCCCGGCAGGCTGGTTCCACAGCGCTTTGCCGTTAATGCTCTCTTCGACAACCAGGAATTTCCCCCGGGCGTGGACCACGCAGGCAACCGTGACATGAGGTTTAAACATAGTGACTCCTTAAGAGGTAACGTCCCGCCATTCACCGTTTGCCAGCGTTTCCAGGGTGTAGTTACCCATGGCGTAACGAATCAGGCGCAGGGTGGGGAAGCCGACGTGTGCGGTCATGCGCCGAACCTGGCGGTTGCGGCCTTCATAAAGGGTGATTTTAAGCCAGCTTGTCGGAATGGATTTGCGTTCGCGGATAGGCGGGTTACGCGGCCACAACCACGCCGGTTCATTCACGCGTTCAATACCTGCCGGCAGGGTGGGACCGTCGTTGAGCGTGACGCCTTTGCGCAATTTTTCCAGCGTCTCATCATCCGGCTCGCCTTCTACCTGGACGAAGTAAATTTTGCCGGTGCGTTTCCCCGGCTGCGTGAGCTTCGCCTGCAGCGCGCCGTCGTTGGTCAAGGCCAGCAGGCCTTCGCTGTCGCGGTCCAGACGCCCGGCCGCGTAGACCCCCTGAACAGGGATGTAGTCCTTAAGCGTGCTGCGTCCGGCTTCATCGGTGAACTGCGGCAAAACATCGTAGGGTTTATTGAACAGAATCACCCGCTTTGGCTGGGTTTCTTGCGGTCGTCTGGCGGCTTGTCGCGAGCTGAATCGCTCAACCCGGTGTTTTGTAAAAGAAGTTTTCTTCATGGTATTTTCAGGCGTTATCAATTGCCGCATTATAGCCTAATAACGAAGACCTTTCATGGCGTCGGACAATCAGGTACTATCGAAGGGCTCATTACAATTTATTAACATAAGATCAGTAACAACCAGAAGCGCTCGAAGGAGAGGTTAATGGAAAGCAAAGTAGTTGTTCCGGCGGAAGGTAAAAAGATCACCCTGCAAAACGGCAAGATTAACGTTCCTCACAATCCGATCATTCCATTCATCGAAGGTGATGGTATCGGTGTAGACGTTACCCCGGCAATGCTGAAAGTGGTTGATGCCGCTGTTGAGAAAGCCTACAAAGGCGAGCGTAAAATTTCCTGGATGGAAATTTACACCGGTGAGAAATCGACGCAAGTTTATGGCCAGGACGTCTGGCTGCCAGCCGAAACGCTGGACCTGATCCGCGACTACCGCGTTGCTATCAAAGGCCCACTGACGACGCCAGTTGGCGGCGGTATCCGTTCCCTGAACGTGGCACTGCGTCAGGAGCTGGACCTGTACGTCTGTCTGCGTCCGGTTCGTTACTATCAGGGCACCCCAAGCCCGGTTAAGCACCCAGAACTGACCGACATGGTCATCTTCCGCGAAAACTCAGAAGACATCTACGCGGGTATCGAATGGAAAGCGGACTCTGCTGATGCAGAGAAAGTGATTAAATTCCTGCGCGAAGAGATGGGTGTGAAGAAAATTCGCTTCCCTGAGCATTGCGGTATCGGCATTAAGCCGTGCTCCGAAGAAGGGACCAAGCGTCTGGTGCGCGCGGCCATCGAATATGCGATCACCAACGACCGTGACTCTGTGACCCTGGTTCACAAAGGCAACATCATGAAGTTCACCGAAGGCGCGTTCAAAGACTGGGGCTACCAGTTGGCGAAAGAAGAGTTCGGCGGTGAGCTGATCGACGGCGGCCCATGGCAGAAGATCAAAAACCCAAACACCGGCAAAGAGATCGTCATTAAAGATGTGATCGCCGATGCGTTCCTGCAGCAGATCCTGCTGCGTCCAGCGGAATACGACGTGATTGCCTGTATGAACCTGAACGGTGACTACATCTCTGACGCCCTGGCAGCTCAGGTTGGCGGTATCGGTATCGCCCCTGGCGCGAACATCGGTGACGAGTGCGCCCTGTTCGAAGCTACCCACGGTACTGCACCAAAATACGCAGGCCAGGACAAAGTGAACCCGGGCTCTATCATCCTCTCCGCAGAGATGATGCTGCGTCATATGGAATGGTTCGAAGCCGCAGACCTGATCGTTAAAGGTATGGAAGGCGCAATCAACGCGAAAACCGTCACCTATGACTTTGAACGTCTGATGGAAGGCGCTAAGCTGCTGAAATGCTCAGAGTTTGGCGACGCGATTATCGCGAACATGTAATCCAGTTCTGGGTTAAATAAGAACGGGAGCCTAATGGTTCCCGTTTTTTATTGTCACCCCTAAACCACCTCCTAGGGAGGTGGTGATTGATCCTGTAAGGCTATAGCCTGAAGAATGCCCATGCCGGAATATCTCTGCTTACTCACCACAAGTAAAAGGAGACAGACCGACATGGGGCTTTACAGGAGTTCATCACATGTATATTGGCGTTGCAAATACCACATAGTTTGGACGCCAAAGTACCGCTTCAGGATCCTGAAAGATAAGCTGGGTAAGGAGCTTTACAGGACAATCTTCTCTGCGGAATAAAAGATTGTGACGTTCTGGAGCTAAATATTCAGCCAGATCATGTACATCTTGTTGTAATCGTCCCACCTAAAATCTCAATATCAACCCGGATGGGGCATCTGAAAGGCCGGAGTGCAATCAGGCTCTACAATCGTTTTCCACATATACGAAAGAAGCTATGGGGTAACCACTTTTGGTCACGTGGATACTTTGTAGATACTGTCGGTGTGAACGAGGAAATTATCAGACGATATGTGCGGCATCAGGAGAAAATGGAGCAAATGCACGAACAGCAGATGGAATTGCTAGAGTAGCATGAGGAAGGTGACAATCGCCCCCCTTACAGGGGACATTCTCAAAAGCCACCTTCTTAGAAGGTGGTCTTTTACTAACTCTGTCTGCTTAGTTCATTTCCTAATGCTGGAAATTTACATGATATTATAGATCTTGATAATCTGATAAATGGCCTTTCTACTACATTGTAGAAAATATATGCAGTGGTTATCGTTATGATGAACAAAAGGATAAGTCTGGACATTCCTACCCACTGATTGTAAATTGGTATATTTGCTCCAAACTTATCTAAATACATGGTAATGGCAATATGCGTCAGATATAACGAATAAGAGATGTCACCGAAAAATGATAGCATCTTTATCTCTTTTATCTCATTTTTCATTTCATAGGCAACAAGTGTCGCAATCAGCAGGATCGCCCATAATCCATAGTTAAAAGGCCCGTGTGCTGCTTTGTATTGAGCAAAGTAGAAACAGAAAACTAACGAGCATGAAATAACAGCAATGACATTAATTTTGGGGATTGATGATATTACGTTTCTTAATTCGTATACCATCATGCCAAATATGAATTCTATTAACATCGGCGATGAGGTAAACCGCAGGAATGCCGCTAAGCCTTCCGGCATTCCTGCCTGTAATGCAATTGCATTGTCACCTTCCATGCTAATGCTGCCATTAAAGTAAAGTTGCAGACTGAACACAGAGACGGCAAGCATAAATGATGCAATCCATGATCTGTATTTATGACTGATGCTCATCGCAACGAAGAATATCAGATAAAAATAAATCTCATAGGTAAGGGTCCACGCTTGCCCTATCATGTTGCCACCAAAGAACGGTGCCTGCTGGCTGTAGTCAGCCTGTATCAGTAACGCAGATCTCCAGAATGAAAAATTATCTTCGTTTGAAATAAACAAATAAAATATTGCCAACGTAATAATAAACAACGGATAAATCCTGAAGAATCTTTTTACAACATATTTAGTTAACATGTTGTCTTCACTCTTTGCGGTTGAAAGCGCAATAATAAATCCGCTAATCATGAAGAAAAGGTCTACCCCAAAGGATCCGCTTATGAACATTAAATCACCGAAATTCTTTATCGGATAAATATCATTAAGGTTACCTCTGAAGTGGAAGCCAACAACCAATATGGCCGCAATGCCTCTAAGGTATTGAATAGAACGCACTTGCTGCATAATTCTACCTAAGCTAGTTAATAATTTTCGTGTCGCGAATTGTAATCTATATGAAAGCCTGTGTCAGCAATGCATCATTTGGACGTCAGAAGGTGTCGCGGTAGTCGATCGGGGTCTGGTCGTGCGGCTGGATGACATTCTACTCGCCATTCTCGATGGTCGTAGCTACTTCGGTAAGGTAATGTAGAAAGTGATCATCACGGATTAAGATGATTCGATAGAAGGGGATTGTCTTGATGAGCTTGAAGCTGTTGTTACATCGGCGGCGCCGGATATCTCTGGCCTGAAAAACCTGCTTAACGAAGATTGCCGCCGCCCATCGTATGTAAGAACGGACGGCGGCTGGTTGCTCAGTGTTCATGCCCGAGCAAACGTCGGGGATAGTACCCGAGTTAAAATTAAAGGCCAACCTGGCGAACGGGCGGTAACTCAGATACCAGCCACATATCTGCCTCTTCAAACATATCCTCCAGCATGCGGTTCAGCTTTTCCCGATCGTTTTTGCTGGCATCACTATTCAAACCGTTCGCCTGCATTGGCTTTACCTTCACTTCTGCATCAGGAAAAATCTGGTGCACTCGCTTTGTTAGCTCAGCCAGGATGATCTCTCTGGCCCCTTGGAGCCCTTCAACATTTCGCTTGTCATAAACCAGTTCAACAAACATACCGATCCTCTTATAAGTGAAAAATTGCCTGTGCTTGATCTGTTTTCATAAAAATAATACTGTATACGCATACAGTCAATAAGCGAATGAGGGTGCGTTAATGCCTCGCCAACCGGATATTCGTGCTGCTTTTGTTGCGGCCATACAGCAAAACCCTAAGGGCTATCTCTGCCTGCATAAAGACAAATTCATCGCTGAACTGCAGGAGAGGCACTGGCATTTCAGCCTGGCGGATGCAAATTCATGGATCGAGCGATACCAGCCGGACTTCGCCGATAAGACGACAAACGGAAGCGAGAACCGATACTGGATCCTGCGTAACATGGGGAGGGTTTTCTAATGGGATTTCCATCCCCAGCCATGGATTACTAGGAGCAGCGCATGACGATAGATGTTATCTGCGGTGTAGACAACAACTGCCGGGTTATTGAAACTTCATGCGGCTGGGCCGTTATTAACGTTAGTCTGAAGCCAGAAAGAGGGGATACGTTGCTGGTTAGCATGGACGGGAGAAACCAGTTTGTGAAGCTAATGGGTCAGGCGCTGATCACTCAAGATGGTGAAGCGATTGAAGGGGAAGCTCTGAATGATGTAACGGTGCACGGCGTTCTTACACATACACTTAACCAGGTTAAAGACGATAAATCGCCTGTAATGTAGCGTGTAACTGTCGGTGGTTATTCACCAATTTTTCCCCAATGCTTCCCCGTACAAATTTCAAACATGAAAAAACCAGCCGTAAAAGGCTGGTTTTCAATGTGTTTTTGGTCGGCACGAGAGGATTTGAACCTCCGACCCCCGACACCCCATGACGGATGTTCAAATTTCTTCTAGCTTATCTATTAGAGTAATTGAAGAGTCCACGTTTTATGATGAAAATTTGAGTGTTATCCCGGCTGATGCTGTAGACTTTACTTAAGAAGAACATATTCATCTCATCGCCGGGATGAATGATGGTGAGCAACGTGTCTGCAGTGATACAGGCGGGAAATTGATGCTGTCTGGCCGCAGACCTTCTCAATGGTATACCTGGGATAGTGATAATAATGCGTGGGCTATTTCGGGTCATGCACGGGTCCAGCTTGCAGAAGCTGAGAAATTTCGTCGAATCCATGAGGCAAACGACTTTATCAATAACCAGCAATTGTCTGGCAAAGCTGCCATGGGGCGACTGAAAGATTCAGAGAAAGAACACTACAATTTGTGGCTGGATTATCTTGAAGCGCTGGAGGCGGTCGATACATCAACTGCGCCAGATATCCTCTGGATAGATAAACCTGAATAATCTGTGCTGGCGGTCGTCATCACTTAAATTTTCATTCCTCGCAGACTCAAGTACGGGCATGAAATATAAAGCTGCTTGGTTCATACTTTCAACAAAATTATTTTATATAAAAGGGAAGATCCATAAAACAACAGTATTCAAGAGCATTATAGAGGTGGCTTCTGATCGCCGGTTTACGGGGCAAGGGTAAAGTTATTGTTATGCCCTTAATTGAAGTAAAAAGTTGTGGGTGGGGCAATAAATCGACAGAAAAACATAATATTTTCTTAAATTATCAATGCAATATAAGAAATTTAGTTATGTACAGTGTGGCCAGTAAAAGCGTTCTGACAAAAGGCGTGGTAACTCCTCTAGCATCCATGGAACTGACTCTGTTGCCAGGGGTCGTGCCACTGGCAACAGTGATTGTCTGGTTTGGTAAGATAGATTGACTGATTCGTGCCACACAACTTTCATTTGAAATGGTCAATACCCTGACAACGGGATTATCAGAATATCTTTAAAAATAAATCGGTCTTTCTCAACACTCAGGTTTGGGGTGAAATTTCTTTTCTTTTAAATGCAAAATTCTCTATGGACTTTCTTATATAGTTCATTGGTGTTTCGCATAGATAAAACATTAGCATCCCAAGCGCAATGCTCATGATAGTATTTGCAAAAATAGTTTCAACTGGCCCTCCATAGATATTTTGATTATTAGTAAGGAAAAGCCAATGATATAGATAAATAGAAAAACTGTATTTCCCTATAAATCTGAATGCTTTGTTACTAAAAAAAACAGCTGAGTATCCAGATGTGTTACATAAAATGAAAATTAAAATAGTGAATAGAATGCCAAGGAATACGTATTTATTCATAAGGTCGATTGGCTGAAATCTAAAGACGTTTTCTATTACGCCAGGAGATATTATGAATAATATTGAGATTATAAAGAGTATGATGCTATCACCCATTGCGTTGCTTACTTTTATATTATGTCTGCAATGCAGGACGGCAGAAAAAACACCAAAAAGGAAAACGGAAAGGTATGGTAGAGTTTGAATGGAGTTTTCAATGGTGATATTGTAAGGGTATGCATTCTGAACTAATAAAATAAGCAAGAATAATAAAGTCCCCCCTCCCATAATTCCTTTAATTTTATCTGCGACTAAGAGTGATATTAAAAACAAAGGAAGGGTGAAGTAAAACTTGAATTCTACAGGGATTGTCCAGAAATGAAAATATGAAGAATTAAAGGAAATGGTATCAATCATTTTTTGGTAATTCATGTAGCCCATATAATAATAAGTAAATACAGCTACGACAAATGGGGGGATGATTCGAAAGAATCTTGATATGATGTATTTAGCATACTCAGGAAATGTTGGTTCTTTATTCATGAGCTTAACGCTTAGTAAGAATGCGCTAAGTGTAAAAAATATCCACACTCCGTATTTTTCACAGCCCTTTGTATATTGACCAATCGTGGGGAGATATTTACTAACATTATGAAGTATAACTACAATGAGGCAAGCTACTCCTCGGATACCATCTGCAGCAGAAAAATGTTTAGTCATGTGAGTTGAGTTTGGTTGTTTGCTTAGTATTAATTCTAACATCTTAGACAAACAGTGAACAGTGAAAGCAGCCTGGAAGGCTATGTGCTGGAGTATGGTGCCAGAGAATGATAATCATTTACGACGTAGGTGTTTCAACGCAGTATAAAGTGCTCTGGCTAACAATTAGTAAAGTGCTCCAACAAGGTCGCATGCAAAAACAGGCGGTGGCTGGCTGGCGATCATTCGATAGCATTCCCCAAAATAAAAATTAATCCTATTAAAATCATTGGGTTAAAAGAGGTAGGTTGGGGCAATAAATCGACAAAAAAACATAATTTTTTCGTAAATTATCAATGAGATAGTAGAATAGCAGTTATGTACTGCTGCGTCATATGGAATGGTTCGAAGCCGCAGACCTGATCGTTAAAGGTATGGAAGGCGCGATCAGCGCGAAAACCGTAACCTATGACTTTGAACGTCTGATGGAAGGCGCTAAGCTGCTGAAATGTTCAGAGTTTGGCGACGCGATTATCGCGAACATGTAATCCAGTTTCTGGGTTAAACAAGAGCGGGGGCCTGAGGGTTCCCGTTTTTTTTGCCTCTGCCCGCGGGAGACAACCCGATGTTAGCCACTGTCCTTATCACTGTTGTTGCACTTATTCATCTCTACATTCTTGTGCTGGAAATGTTCCTGTGGAATACCAAAACAGGGCACAAGGCCTTTAATCTGCGTCCTGATTTTGCACGCGACACCCGCGTGCTGGCGGCGAATCAGGGGCTGTATAACGGGTTCCTGGCGGCGGGCCTGCTGTGGAGCCTCTGGCTCGGCGAAAACGGCATTCAGGTGGCCATCTTCTTTCTGACCTGTGTTCTGATCGCCGGACTTTTTGGCGCAGCCACCGCCAGCCGTAAAATTTTGTACGTTCAGGCCATTCCCGCGCTCGCTGCGCTGCTTGCGTTACTCATCTGAAGCAATGCTTTGGTTGAGATAATGTGTCCGATATACTCGTGACGTTACCTTTATTGACCAGAGACGAGACTGTTATGCACAACGATATCCCCCTGAAATATTATGACATTGCCGATGAGTACGCGACGGAGGCCGCAGAGCAAGTCGCGGAATCAGAGCGCGACGCGCTGGCACACTATTTCCAGCTGCTGCTCACCCGCTTAGCGAATAATGAGGAGATCAGCGAGGAAGCCCAGCAGGAGATGGCCACAGAAGCCGGGATCCGTGCGGGTCGCATTGATGATGTTGCGAACTTCCTCAATCAGTGGGGAAATGAATAGCCTGCCTCAAAAACCGTTATGGTGATGCTTTGCGATACAGCTCAGCATCACGCTATCGGACCACATGCATTTTTTCCGCAGAATAGGCGAAGCGGGTTTATCGACAAGCAGCGCGAAAATAACGATCAGAAAAAAAAGTACCGCTGGAAAAACTAAGGATAATTTCACGTTTTTAACCAAAATAAGAGTGTGCTTCAGGGTAATCTACCGTCTGAATATGACGACTATATGTTTTGGCGGAAAAAATGGAAACGTCCGAGTGTAAAAAAACGAGCAGGACAGGCTTCATGTTAGGGGGCGACGCCGGTGAGTCGCTTCGCCAGCTCGCTCCGGGTGAGTGCTTTTGAAAAATACCATCCCTGGATCAGCGCGTCGGGATATCTGTTCGCAATAAAGCGATACTGAGTTTCATTTTCCACGCCCTCGAACACAAGGGTTTTATTCAACTTCGCGAGGGCATCGCTGAAGATAACAAAGATGTTTTGCTTATAATCTTCGCTGATGCCATCCACCAGCGATTTGTCAATTTTGATTTCATCATATTCAAGCTGCGACAGCCGCGCCAGATTTGAATTTTGCACGCCGAAATCATCGATTGAAATTTTAACGCCAAGCGATTTTAGTTCCTGGCAGAATCCCTCAAGGATATCCGCCGCGGAAACGGCTTTCTCAGAAAGCTCGACCTTCATCAGGGAAAGGGGAAGGTTGTTGACTAAGCACTCGCGACGCAAAATGTTAATAAACTGTCCGTCTTCAATTTCTTTCCGCCCAACGTTGATTGAAACGATCAGCTGATGCTTAATCGCCAGCGGGGCAATTTCTGAGAGAGATTTACCGATAACATTGCCATAATATCTTTTATACAGCCCGATTTTCTTAATTAATGGGATAAACAGCTCTGGCGAGACGTCTCCGTGTTTTTGATCGCGCCACCGCGACAAAACTTCCACGCCCACGATTTTTTGATCGCGAATGCGAATAATGGGCTGATAGTTAACGCTGAAGGTATTCGTTATCACGGCTTTGATCAGCGTACGTTCCAGCGAAAAACGGTCTTCATGGATACGGAAGACAAATAACGTTATAGCGACCCAGATAAAGTAGAGAATGATCGCGAGAAACGTCAAGATAAACGGGGGTAACGAGGCCAGTCCCGCATCGTGATGTTTTACAATCACGCATAAATCCCACACGGCGCTGCACTGTGTAATGGTCAGGGTGAACAACGTGGAGTGCAGCCAGCTCCGCGCTCGCAGGTCGGGGGCAGCCGAAAAAAAGATCCGGCCAAAGTCCTTTGTGGTGGCACTCAGAGAATAGCTTGCGGTAACCGGGGTGAATTTATCGTAAGCATAGCGGGAAGTGAAGATAATAATATTATTATAAATGGCCGCATTGCCCGTGAAAAAGTCTTTTCTTGAAAACTGCGCGAGGAGAAAACCTCTCGGCGTTTTATGCAGTTCCGCAGGAAGTGGAACGGGCGTCGCGAGTTTACCCCAAAAAGCAGTACAGATAATTTTTCCTTTTTCAATAAAACCGATATCGCCGAAATAGAGGTTGTTAAGCTTTATTTGTCTGTAGCTATCAAGGCTGGTTTTATCACAGCCCTGCGTCGTTATGCTTTTAAGGCCCAGCGCCACGTTTTGGGACAGGTCTTCGGAATAATGTAAAAGGGTCCGGGATATTTCAAGCTGTTTGGTTTTTTGCTGACCAAGGATAACCGCATTGACCGCATAAAGAGACAGGATGACCAGAAGCGTTGAAACGATCGCAACGGCAATGCGCTTTTTCATTTTCCGGTTATCCTGTCCGCTCCCTGAATTCATAAATCTTAACACAGCCTGGGCAAGGCACAAGCCTGATAGTCACGCCGGGTGAGCAAATCCGGGCGGGTGAACTCATACGAAAGCATCAGTTTTTTAAGACAATTCTCAGCTAAGCTATTTTCATTGCGATCGGCAACGTCAGGTAAACCACGGGTTCTTCTTTCAGATCCTTCATGCTTGTTTATTCTATTAAGGAAAACACCGTGCGCAACGTGATGATCCCTATTCTCAGTGCCCTGTTTCTTTTTCTGATCGGCATACTGATTATTAACTGGCAGTTATGGCAGATGGCGAAAATGAATAACGTTCATACCGCCACGGTAAGCACCCAGAAAATAGAAAGCATTTTGTCGGAAGCCGTCAGTGCGGCCAGCACGGCGAAGCGCGTTGCGGAGCAGGGGTGTACCAGCAGCGGGCAGCTGGCGCTGGGGACAGAAGCTGCGCTAAAACCGCATCTGCGCGCCATCATGATCCAGCAGCAGGGGCAAATCATCTGTACATCCCTTCCGGGGAATGGCGTATTGATTGTTCATCCGGAGACGCTACCTGAAAAAGAATTAATGCTGCTCTCCGGTAATCGACTGGTGAACGGCATCCCGGTACTTGTCTTACAGATGCCCATCGTGGGCGGGCGCATCATCGTCAGCGTCAGCGATGCGCATTTGCAGGACGTCATCGCGAATGCATCAAACAGCGTTGACCTGGGGTTGGTTGTCGGCGAAAGCATGTTTACGCGCAACGGTGACGTGACCGGATGGAAAGCGGCCTCGTGGACGGGTTCACTTACGGCATCTTCGCAATTCCCCTTTAGTCTGGCCTGGCAACCGCCTGCCTTTTTTAGCCTGACGCGGCTACTGCACCAGGGCTGGAGCCTGATACTGCTGATTCTCGCGCTATCCCTGGCGGTAGGCATTTTGATCCGCCGATACAAGGGAAAAAGCACCACCTTTGAAGACGATTTGCGTAAGGCCATTTTGCAGGGAGAGATCGTGCCTTACTACCAGCCGATCGTGAACGGGGACACCGGCGGGTTATACGGGGTTGAAGTCCTGGCAAGGTGGAAGCATCCAAAGTCTGGGTTTATCCCGCCGGATGTCTTTATTCCGATTGCTGAACGTAGCGGGTTGATTATTCCGCTGACCAAAGGCTTGATGGCGAAAGTGGTCACACAGCTTAAGCCGCTGTTGCCGAAGCTACCGGATGGGTTCCATATCGGGGTGAACATCAGCGCCAGACACATTGATGCCCCTTCTTTCCTTGGTGACTGTCGTCTCTTCGGTAAGGGGTTTCAGGGTAAAGCCGTGAAGCTGGTTCTCGAGGTGACCGAGCGTGAACCGTTGATCGATAATCCTCATCTGGTGGAAAACCTCAACGCGCTGCATAACGCCGGTTTTGTCATTGCACTGGATGATTTTGGTACGGGGTATTCCGGGCTGTCATGTCTTAATGCGCTTGCCATAGATTATATTAAAATTGATAAAAGCTTTGTTAACCGGGTTTCTGAGGAGAAGGACTCAACGATCCTGCTGGACTGCGTTATTGACCTGGCGAAAAAACTTTCATTGCGTATCGTGGCCGAAGGTGTGGAAACGAAAGAGCAGCTGGAGTACCTCAACCGTAATGAAATTACCCTGTTGCAGGGGTATTATTTTGGTAAACCCGTCTCCTATATCGATTTTATTAAAGTCATTTTATCTAAGCCCAGGGAGGCCGTGATGCTGTAAAACGTCAGGCGCTGTAAAAAAATCAGGAATAGAGCGGGTTGCCTGGCGGTGAAAAACAAAATAAAGACGAGCTTCTGTTGTATGCTTAAGTGCAATTCATTTTCCTCTTATCCTGAGCTTTGTTACAGTGACAAGAGTTGTCAGCCAGGGATATCAGGCGTGATAAGGTGGAAAAGCTCGTGCATGTGAAAAATACTTTTTACACAACAACCATTACCGTCATCATTGTCTCATTGATCATCTCGCTGGCGCTTGCCGTCCAAATTGCCACATCCAGACAGCAGTCAATCCAGCAAATTAATACCAGCGTCGCTAATCTTAGCCACACCCTGGATGTTTATACTGAAGGGATCATGCGCCAGAGTGAAATGTTAATTACTACCGTTTCCGACATAATCGAAATTTATGGCATGACCCCGCAGCAGGCGACCAATATTCAGCACATGATCCATAATCAGGATAACCTTCTTACCCAGATTAATAATGTGGTTGTTTACGATGCTCAGGGCGATATCTTCACCGCGCTGCATGAAAGTTTCACGGGGCCACGCAAAGGCTCGGACAGAGAGTTTTTTATCTATCACCAGGAAAATAAAACTCAGCAGGTCTTTATTGGGGAGCCGGTGGTAAGCAGAACCAATGGCAAATGGGTTATCACCCTCAGTCGGCGCCTTGAAACCCAGTCCGGGGCATTTAACGGTGTCGTGGTGGTGACGCTCGGTATTGAAAATTTTCTGGCACTCTACGGGCAGATTAATATCGGCCACTCGGGCGTCATCGGCTTAACGACGCAATCAGGCGTGCTGCTGGTCCGTTATCCCTTTAAAAATACCTATATCGGCACGATTGTTTCTGATTCACCGCTCTTCAGGAAATATCTCAAAGTACAAAATACGGGGATAGCCAGCTCCATCTCACGGTTTGATAAAATCGAGCGCATCTATGCCTATGAGAAAAACCGACGCTACGGACTGGTCACCACAGTGGCCGTCAGCATTGATGAAGCTCTTGCACCCTGGCGCAAGCAGGCGATTCAGCTGGCGGTACTCATTTTCGTGTTTACGGCGATACTCATCGTGGCGTCGTACTTCCTGTATTCCGACCTGTCCCGAAAAACACGGGATAACAAAGCGCTGAAGATTATCGCTTCAGAAGATGCGTTGACCGGGCTGTACAACCGCCGCGTCTTTGATGAAAAAATCCTCTCGGAAATTGCTACGTGCGCCGTGCATGACGCGCCGATTTCGGTACTGATCGTGGACGTGGACTACTTCAAAAAATACAACGATAACTATGGTCATCCTGAAGGGGACCGGTGTCTGGCAATGCTCGGAAACAGCCTCAGGGAGAGCCTTACCCGTGATAATCAGCTTGTGGCGCGCTACGGCGGAGAGGAGTTTGCGCTGATATTGCCGGATACGGATATTCAGGAGGCACTTCGTCTGGCCCAGACGATTATTCGCAATGTGTTCTCGCTGCAAATCGCGCATGCCTTTAGCCCCTTCGGCCGGGTGACGGTAAGCGTCGGAATTTCCACCGCCCGTGCCGTCGACATTGCAGGCAGCCAGCAAAATATCATTATTGCCGCAGACCAGGCGCTCTATCAGGCGAAACGCGCGGGACGTAACCGGTACGCGTTTGTTGGGGTATGAGCAAAAAAAAAGCCCACTCAGGAGTGGGCAAGAAATACTGGAAGCAATGTGAGCAATGTCGTACTGAATACTTGAGTGTTTCTCTCAACTATTCATTGTTGAGAAAGATAATCTTTCTCAACAAAAGATGCAACCCCACAGTTTCTGTGGCCCGTACATTTTTTTGATGAATAATTCCCCACTCTCTCATTGTGATGCTTATCACAAATTTCCTTTCTGGAATCCTGTGCTATCCTTTTTTGTGTCGTTGATTTAATGACAAAAACCATACAGAGAGGAAAGTTATGGGAATTTTATCCTGGATTATCTTTGGGCTTATTGCGGGTATTCTGGCGAAGTGGATCATGCCGGGCAAAGATGGCGGTGGGTTTATCGTCACCGTAATACTGGGTATTGTCGGCGCGGTAGTCGGCGGCTGGATCAGTACGCTGTTCGGTTTTGGCAAGGTCGATGGCTTTAACTTCGGCAGTTTCGCCGTCGCGGTGATCGGTGCGCTGGTTGTTCTGTTTATCTACAGAAAGATCAAAAGCTAAGGTCTTAAAGCGTTGAAAAAGGCTGCCAGATGGCGGCCTTTTTACGTACTGGCGTTTACCACCAGCCAAGCTGCGTGCCGGCAAACGCCGCGATGGCAACGATCAGCATAATGACGGTTGTCTTCCGCATTTATGCCCCCGGCGCCGCGTAACCGCCGACAAAAAACCACGCTAAAAATACCACCGCCGTTATAAATATAACGACCGGGAAGAGGATCCCTATTCTCATACCATCACCTGTTTCGGTTTCTGTAACGCCGTAGAGTGTACGGGGTTAATCAATGGTGAGAAAGCGTGATTTGCTTTTTCCTTTCTTATCCTGATACATCGCGACATCCGCAGCGCGTAACGCGCTGTCAGGATCGGTTGCGGCAGGGTCCACTTCGATCACGCCGAAGCTGGCGCCCGGATAAATAATATGAACGCTGCCCAGCCAGTATTCGCCAGCGATGCAGGCGCTGAGGCGCGTTTTGAGCAGCGTAAGCTGCGCGTTATCCCCGTCCTGGTGGGGCTGGCTTAGCGACGCCACCAGAAATTCATCCCCGCCCAGACGACCGATAATATCGTCCTGCTGTTTCTCTTCCGTCAAACGCTTGCCCACTTCTATCAGGAACTGGTCGCCAGCCTCGTGGCCGTAACGATCGTTAATCAGTTTGAAATCATCCAGATCGATGAACGCGATGATGGCGTTACGCTTAAGGTGCCGGGCCAGAGAAAAGAGGGTGGTCAGATCTTCAAAAATGGCGCGACGGTTGGGTAAACCGGTAAGGGCATCCGTATAGGAGTGCGCGATGAGGGCCGCATTGGCTTCGCGAAGCTGGGCGACCAGCGACTCTTTCTGAATGGACTGGGCGATCAGCCCGGCGAAGAGCTTCAGAACCTGTTCGCCGCGCTCGCTCAGCGGCTTTCTGGCCGTGCTGGTGGCACAGAGCGTTCCGTAAAGTGAACCATCCGCAAGATGGACAGGAATACTCATGTAGGTGGTAATGCCAAGTGCTTTCGCTGCTTCACACTCGGGCCAGCGCTCGGGCACGTCATTGCTGAATATCGTGTCACTATCCAGCGCGCGCTTGCACAGCGTCTCATCCCATGGGACGCTCAGCCCCTCCGGGATCGTCATCTGCTTGCTGTTGCGGGCGTAGAGAATGTGCTGCAGCCGCGCTTCGATATCCACCTTCGTCAGGTAGGTCGACTCCATGTCGGTGACAATCTCCAGCATCTCCAGCAGCTGGCGAACGAGGCTTTCAAGGGATTGCTCGGTGGCAAGGGTTTCTGAAACGCGAGCGAGGATAAGATCCGACATGACGTAGAATGACTCCCAGGCAGAAGACGTCTGCATCTGCATGTTATGCTGAATTTTTAGGCTTCAGACATAGTAAAACATGAATACATAAAATTTAATATATGCAGGGGGCGGGCAGCAGGCGAGAAAAAAAGCCCCGTTGTTGAGACCGGGGCAAAGACATCTTGATTACGGAATGATGTTCTCTGGTCATATCGAGAACATGCCACACTATAGTGCTGAAAAGTGCAGTTAAAATGGAGAAATCATGGAGAACGTGGCGATGACCCGTTACCCTTAGACTCTGATGACGTCAAAAGGATCAATGAGATGAGATTTCTGCTTCTGGCGCTGGCGCTTCCCCTGGCCGCCTGCACCGCCAAAACCACGCCACCTGATGCACCGAAACCGCCGCACGTTATCGGTATGGCGAACCCAGCTTCCGTCTACTGTCTGGAGAAAGGCGGGGAACAGGTCCCGGTTCAAAGTCCGCAGGGCGTGCGTACCGAGTGCAAATTACCGGGCGGCGAAGTGATTGATGAATGGACGCTCTATCGTCGCGACCATCCGCAACCCGCCAGGTGACAAAGTAATATTGCCTGCGATACACTTCTCTTTAAGATTATTCTTAGCCAGTTCCTGGCGTTCGTTATCGTGAGAGAAGTATGTTTCAGCTAAAACCGGGCAGCATGGCGATGATCGTTGGCGCCCGCACGGCGTCAGGCCGTCGCAATATTGGTAAATCCGTTGAGCTGTTTGGCCTTTGCCAGCCTGGCCTGCGTTTTGTTAACCCCGTCAACGGCGTGATGACGCAATTACCGGTCACCGCAGATCGCGCGCTTTGGCTGGTGACGGGTGACGTCTACGCCTTTGACAATCAGCATGGCTTTGCGTTTGTCCGCGCCGAACATCTGATGCCGCTCACCCCGGATGAAGCGCCGCAAATTCTGGATGAACTGACGATCGGCTGATCACAGATGGCGCAGCCAGTCGGCTAAGACCAGAGCGTGATTTTGCTCCGTGTTTTTGGCAGCAAAGAGCAGGGTGACGGTCTGCCTGCGCGCCAGCGTCGCCAGACGCACGCCCTCGTCAGCCTGCTGCGCCAGCTCTTCCCGATAGGCCTGACTGAAGGCGGTGAAATCAATCGTGTCGCTGTGAAAGGCCTTTCGTAGTTCATTCGAAGGCGTGAGCGCTTTACACCATTCGTCATACGCGAGATCCGTTTTCTTCAGCCCGCGCGGCCACAGCCTGTCCACCAGTATCCTATAGCCGTCGTCAGGGCTTGCCTGTTCGTATACCCGTTTGCACTGAATCATGATTCCACCCTCCCAATTTAAGGTATTGTGATAATTGCAAAAGATCGGTAGTCTGAGGTTCCTTATGTTATCTGATAATACTCTGGCATAAGGAACCTTTCATGGAACACCTCCCGGTTAAAACAACGCTGCGCATTGCGCTGGTTGGCGATTACAATCCCAATGTTATTGCGCATCAGGCTATCCCGCTGGCCATTGACGACGCCGCTGCAGTGCTTGACCTCACCGCCGATTACGACTGGCTGGCCACGACGGAGCTAACAAGCGCTGAAGATCTGGTGGGCTACGATGCCATCTGGCTGGTTCCTGCCAGCCCCTATAAAAACACGGCGGCCGCTTTTATTGCCGCGCGCTACGCCCGTGAGAACGGCATCCCGTTCCTGGGCACCTGCGGCGGGTTCCAGCATGCGCTGATTGAGTATGCCCGAAACGTGCTGGGCTGGGCTGATGCGGCACACGCTGAGACGGATACCGAAGGCACCATGGTGATTGCGCCGCTGACCTGCTCGCTGGTGGAAAAAACGGATGCCATTGAGCTGCGCAATAATACGCTGATCGCCAAAGCGTACGGCAAGCCCGAAATTGAAGAGGGGTATCACTGTAACTATGGCGTGTCGCCGGCGTTTGCGCAGGCGCTGGAAAGCGGTGATATGCATGTAACGGGCTGGGACGATCAGGGTGAAATTCGTGCCGCGGAGCTGGTGACGCACCCGTTCTTCGTGATCACCTTATTCCAGCATGAACGTGCCGCGCTGGAAGGACGCCCGGTCGTGCTGGTGCAGGCGATGCTGCGCGCAGCGCGCGGGTAAAAAAGGCAGACCCGGTGGTCTGCCTGAGGATTTAACGGGGCGCGATCTCCCGGTCTCGCCCGGCTAACACACCGCAGATAGCCATTATCACAGCGGCCAGCGCACAGCCCAGAAGCGGAATTTGCCAGTCTCCTGCGGTATCGTGAATTTTCCCCATCAGCGGCGGGCCGCAGGCGGCAAGCAGGTAGCCAATCGACTGTGCCATTCCGGAGAGCGCCGCCGCCTGGTGCGCAGAGCTGGCGCGCAGGCCGATGAACGTCAGGCCGAGTATCATTGTTGCCCCTGTGCCAAAGCCAAACATCAGCGTCCACATCACCGCCATTCCGGGCATAAACCATAATCCTGCCGCGCTTATCGCGCACATCAGGGCCACTAAGCCTGCGATCGCTCGCTGATCTTTCAGGCGGTGGAGGATCAGCGGAACGGCGAGTCCCGGCACGGCCGTGGCCAGCTGCAACAGACCGTGCACCGAACCGGCCTGCGCTTCGCTGTAGCCGTGGCTCAGCAATATCGCCGGCAGCCAGCCGATGATGACGTAGTAGATCAGCGAGTTAATTCCTAAAAAGAGCGTCACCTGCCAGGCGAGGGCCGAGCGCCAGAGCGCGCGGTTTTGCAGCGCGCCTGCGCCCGTTACCGTTGCGACGTGTTTCTGACGCCACTGCGGCAGCCAGAGCAGCAGCGCGACCAGCGGAAACGCCATCAGCATCAGCAGCGCGCCATGCCAGCCCGCGCTCCCCTGTGCAAGGGGAACGATCATTGCTGAGCCAAACGCCGCCGAGACGCCCATCGTCAGGGAATAGGCGCCGGTGAGCTTCGCCACCTGGCCCGGAAAATCACGCTTAATTAATCCCGGTAACAGCACGTTCCCGAGCGCAATACCGCAGCCGACGATCGCCGTTCCGATGAAAAGCAAAGCGGCGGAAGGCAGCGAGCGAACGGCAATCCCGGCGCAAATGAGCAGCAGGGCGATAAACAGGCTGCGCTCCATGCCGATACGCCGGGCAACGCCTGCGGCGAGCGGCGAGACAAGGGCGAAAGCCAGCAGGGGCAGGGTGGTCAGCAGACCGGTTTGCGCCGTGCTTAAGCCATAATCAAGACGAATGGTATCGAGCAGCGGCGCTGCGCCAGTAAAGGTGACGCGAAGCGTGGTGGCAATCATCAGGATGCCTGCAATCAACAGCGCGCCGTGTTTTCCTGAGGTGCGAATAGCAGTAGTCATTATGTTCTCATACGTTCAAGCGAGCGCACACAATACCGATTTTCTCAGCGGTTGAAATCAGGCTAAAATGACAGTTTATCGCTCATATCGGACAAACTGATGATTGGTCTGGGACTGGAAGGCTACGATCCGGATAGCCAGTACGATGCAGCCGTCGCATTTCGCATTCAGGTAGTGGCGGAGGAACAATATATTCCGCTTCATCATCACCGTAAGGGGCAGCTGATTCTGGCCCTCGGCGGCGCAATCACCTGTGAAGTGGAAAATGCCATGCTGATGGTGCCGCCCCAGTATGCCGTCTGGATCCCTGGACAGATGCCACACAGTAACAGGGCCACGCCGGGCGCGCAGCTCTGCTTTTTGTTCATTGAGCCGGGGGCTGCCAGCCTGCCCGAGCGCTGCTGTACCCTGAAAATCTCCCCCCTGGTGCGGGAGCTGATTTTATCGCTCGCGGAAAAATCACGTGAACAGCTGCAGCTCGCGGCCACCTCGCGTCTGGTGGACGTCCTGTTTGACGAGCTGCCGCTCCAGCGACAGGAGCATCTGCAGCTGCCCGTGTCGCCCCATCCCAAAATCCGGCTGATGAGCGAGAAGATGGCGGAAGAGCCCGCCGCCTGGCAGACGCTGGCGCAGTGGGCGAGCCACTTCGCCATGAGCGAGCGCAACCTGGCGCGGCTGGTAGTGAAGGAGACCGGTCTGAGCTTCCGCCGCTGGCGTCACCAGCTGCAGCTGATTGTGGCGTTACAGCATTTAATAAGCGGCAAATCGGTGCAGCAGGTGGCCCAGTCACTGGGCTATGACTCGACCACCGCGTTTATCACCATGTTCAGGAAGGGACTGGGCCAGACGCCGGCGCGTTATATGGCCAGCCTGACTACGACTTCCCAATAAACAGCGAGACAAGGCCTGCCGCAATCAGCGGGCCGACCGGCACGCCACGAAAGAGCGCCACGCCCAGCACGGTGCCCACCAGCAGACCCGCCACCAGCGAGGGCTGGCTGCTCATCAGCATGACGCCACGACCGCCCAGCCACGACACAAATATCCCCACCGCGATCGCCACCAGCGATTTCCAGTTTACAAACGAATGCAGCAGCGTGGAGGCGGGAAGCGTGCCGCTGGCGATGGGCGCCATTACCCCGATGGTTAAGATGATGATCCCGATGGTGAGGCCTTGTTTTTCTATCCATGGAAAAAAGGTATTTAACGGGGTCACGCGCAGAATAATCAGCACCAGAATCGAGATGGCAACGGTGGTGTTATGGCTGATAAAGCCGAGCGCGGCGAGTGCCAGAAGAATGAGCAGAGTAGGGTCAAACATAGGGAATCCTTGCCAGAATAATGGTCCTGTTTACTGTACGCGCAAACGCGGCAGAGAACAGTGTTAAAAAGATTTTATCGTTGTCATAACCTTGTCATTTACGCGGATTAAAACGAAAGCAGATATCGCAAAAGGGTCGCCATCATGAACGATCACATGTTTGTGGAAACGCTGATTATCTCCTCATCGTTTTTCGCTATTGCCGTTATTCTTGTTGCCTCCGTGCTGTTCCTGGAACGAAAAGGCTGACAGGGCGTCAGCCGTTGCAGTTAGGCTTTATGGAAGGTGACGAGCTCAGGACGGGCGATGCGCAGGTAATCCTGGGTATCCATAATCACGGATTTCTCCAGCAGGCCGGCGTTAAACGCGATTTCGTCAAAGCGCTCGAACAGCAGCGGGTCGGCAACCAGCGCCAAATCAGGATGGAAGCTAAAGGGCGGGATAGCGCCGAAAACGCAGGCGGTCAGGGCATCGACTTCGGCCGGGCTGGCGAGGGAGGCCTTTAGCCCGCCAAAATGGCTGGCAAGCTGGCTCAGGTCAGCCTGCAGGTCGGCGGCGAGGATCGCCAGAACATGTTTCTTTACGCCGTTTCCCTTCACCTTGCAGACCAGGGCTTTAGCGCCTTGCCGCAGGTCGGTTCCGCGAATTTCACTTACCGCTTCACATTTCCCGACCGCCTCGTGCTCCATGACGCGAAAACGCGCGCCCTGCTCGGTGAGTAAGGTAATGAGCTGCTGGTGGGTTCCTGTTCCAATAACGTCGTCAGTCATAACGATTTTCCCGGTGATAATCCAGTATGCAGGGGTCTACATTAGCACGGGATGAACGGGGTCGAAAGAAAACAGCCAGCGGGTTCGCTGGCTGTGGGATTATGCATTGCTGGTAGCAGACTGCTTGTGGAACAATTCGATGATTTTTATTTTATTGTTTTATAAGGTTAATTTTTATTCCCCAAATCATCCCCAAAACAAATCCCCAAAACTCATATAACGCCAGCTTATCATTTGGCACTTTCTAAAAGTTATCTATCTCGCTAAATCACAAGTTTGTTCCACTCCAGACCCCGATCATCTCCATACATTGTGCTCATCGCTTCAGTTTTATGGCCAAGCAAAGTTTTGACATCAATACCCTGTGCTTTATAGGTTCTAGATGAAAGCGAACGCTGCTCATGAAATGGGGGCAGGGCAATACAATCCTTTGGCCAGTCAATATTTGCTTTATCTCTCGCTTCTTTGAAATACTTAGATATTGTTTTTTCAGGAACGTGAGAACCAGCTTTACCGTAAGCATGATGTTTCACGTGGTGTATCATATACGGGCTCACAACTCTGTCTCGACACTTACTTATTACTTCTGCAAGCGTCATGCCAATAGCATCACACCGTAAATTTAAAGGAATAGCTAACTTCATTCCTGTTTTACTTTGGGTTATATGAAGATGATTATCCCATATATCGCTAAACTTCATCGCCACTATGTCGCCAATACGTTGACCCGTCACCAAAGCCAATAGCATGGAATTCTGAGCGCATGGTGGCAATGTTCCCGCGCTTTCATAGATTAGCTTCCATTGTTCGATACTGAGCCTGCTTCGCTTTACCTTTGCTATCGGATTTTTAACTGCTAAAGCAGGATTGTAGCCGGGTTCAACCTCACCAGCATGTTGAGCCTCTTTAAATACGTCGTTAAGCACGCTCCTAATCAGCTGACCCATTCGATGTTTACCTTCAGACTTATATTCATCAATAATTTTTGCGATTAACTTCGTGTCAACATCTTTTAGGCGAACGTTAGGAGCTCTGTCAGCCAGAACTTGAGCACATAACCTCCTAGATTTTACGGTCGGTTTTTTTATTTCTCCGTCACGCATCCTTTCCATCTGAATATCTACGTACCTTTTTATCCAGTCTGCGACTCGAATTCCTTTCTCTTTCTTATCTGTCTTCTTAATGGCCATATCGATAAGAGCGAAGGATTGACGTGTTTCCTGCTCAGATGTTATCCGATTTAACTCCGTAGCAGCAGCTTTGGCTGCCTCTTCATCTGTTCCAAAACCAACAAATGTTCCAGTGACAGGGTGGCGATATTGCCAGTAGATTTTTGATGTACGTTTATCCAACTTGCAATACAGGTTAGGTATTTTAACGTTATGCTTTCTGGGGCGAGCTGCCATTTATTGCTTTCTCCACTAACTGGCGAGCCTTGTCTGATAATGATGATGAAATATCAACATTGCTTACCATGCCAATAAAACGAGCGTCCTCATCTATAACCCAGCGGCGACCTTGCTTTAAAGCTGGTGGGAAAGTTTGCTTGGTCTTGGCTATTTTGTTTAGTGCTGAGTTGCTTAATGGATATTTGAACCCATTAGGACCCGAAGCCCACTCATGTAGTGTTACTAACTGCCCCATATGTTGCTCTCCACTTAACCGGCTGCACCCGGCTATCTCTTATAGAAAATGCAAGATGAACAACCACCACGAAGCCCATCATTGCAGGTACGACATCTTTTTGTTTCGGTGTAATAGAGCTGGTGGACCATCTCCTTCGGCATGAGAACCGGCATCGGCACGCGGATAACCAGCTTTTTGAGCCTGTCGATTTCTCCGGCCAGTTCCAGCAGACGGGAGCGGCAATCTTCCGCCTCCTCGCGCCACCAGGCCACGTCGGCTTTAAGGCGGCGCATGCGCCGTTGTTTGAGTTTGCTCACCATGGCAGCCGCCCAATACCCTGAAGTGCTCCGATGACCAGCAGCACGAACGTCACGAAATCGAATGGGTTAGCCATGATTAAACACCCCTTTAATCGCACCCCAGGCAAGCTCAAGCAGAGATGCCCAGGCAACGTAAAGGTGAACACCGGCGGCTAAACCAAAGCCAATTATCATTGCGTATTTAAAAGCTTCGGATTTACTCACGGCTTCACCTCCTGCTGCAGTGCTGCTGCAATCATCCGGCGATAGACATCATACGTTCCAAATTGCTCATCACCAGCCTCAAGCATTTCATGAGTAGGCTCCTCTGGCACCATAACCCAACCATCCGGAATCACAGGAGAGTTGCCATCGGCACCATGAAGCATGGCGGCGCGAATAGTTCTGGCGATGCGTTCACGTAGCTGCTGTGTGCCGTGGTACTCGACAGCGATATCGCGCAGCTCATTTACCAGCTCACGAATCTGATGGTCTTTCATTGCTGCCGGCGCTGGCGGTGCTGCATAAAGCGCCTGACAACTCCACCCAGACCAGTGAGCACCTTCAGCTCTCTCATCATCTTCAGGGCGAACAAGCGTTACTTCGCTCGGGTGTTTCCTGTGTGACCACAGCCATGCAACGGGCTCAGCGTTAATGGTTACTGGCGCGGGCGGGGCGGTGAATAGCGGCTTAATTTGCATGGCTGTATCAGCCTTGTACGCAATCGCCTGTGTCATGTTTTCCAGAAGTTGCGTGCCAACCATATACGCCACAGGCTCCGCTTCGAGCGATGCCAGCGCGACTTCAGCCAGGCGCTTTACTACTTCCGGTGGAGCGACTCGGTCATTTAGATAATCCCACTTTTCTGTGATTTTATTCCCCGCCATGCCGTGACATTTCCGATCGTTCTCCAACTCTTCATTCAGGTCGTCTACCGACTCGATAATTCCGGTCAACTGCTCTTTGGTGAACTCTTTGGTAATAGTGCTCATGCTGTCGCTCCTTCCTGATACCGTTCAAACCAGAACACAACCGGCTTATTGATTACTTCAACCAGGCCAAAGCGCTCCGCCGTTCGGAAATTTACGCTGTATGCTCGCGCGCGCTCCGCCTGTGCCTCTATCTGTTCGCGGAATCCTTCAACGGTGAAGGTAGCTTTAAACAGATTGCATGGAGCGCAGGCTGGGAACAGATTTTCGATAGCGTCATTCTCCGGTCGCCAGAACTCTCCCGTTGCGACGGTGCATCTGGTTCCATCAGTATGTCGCTCGCCGAATTCCCACTTACGCAATGCCGCCTCGACGTGGTCAGCGTGCCAGCCTTTTTCCGGCAAATCGCACCCACAGTAAGCACAACGGCCGCCGAACTTCATGCGCAGCACCGCGCGCTGTTTTTTCGTCAGTGCCATGCTCACTCTCCTTCGCCGGCGGCGGCGCACAGACCTTGTTTGCCGATAATCATGCTGCCCATCCCCTGCGTTTGTGTCCAAGTGCGTAGCGCGCTTCAATTGGGTCATCTTCTTCATAATCACCATTGACACTGGCAACCATGGCTTTGCAGCACTCGTTACAGCAGCGATAAGACATTAACTCACCATCAAATTTCCACGTTGAGCTGCGGTGAACCTCACCCTTCAAAACTGGCCCGTGACAGATATGGCATTTATATTCACCGCGACTGATAACTATTTTGTTTGAAAGCTCTGTGTCACCAGGCGTGCCAAAGTCGCCCTCGAAGAGGTCAAAATCCAGCGCATCTTCCAGCGACTGTTTGTCGATGTTGCTCATTGGGCGGCTATTCATCGCTATCACCCTCGCTGCAAAAGTGGCGACCTTCTGGGTCAGCGCTTATGTGTCCGCAGATATCGCACTCTATGCCCTCACCACCAGGCCATTCTTCCATATCATCTTCATGCTTGCAGTTACGGCACAGATGCTGTCCTTTCCACATATCCTCTTTGCAGCGCGGGCACCGGTCTAAATCTTCGTCTTTCATTCTTCACGCGCCTCGCAGGTGTGTGTCTCTGGCTCATCAGCCTTGTAGTAACCGCCGCAGATTGTGCATGGCACTACCGGAACCTCATCGTAATTTGTTGTTCCTGTAATCATGACGTTGCTCCATGGCGATGAGCGGCGATAGCTTTGTGCTCGTCGATAATTTCCAGCACTTCTGCATGGACCAATCCTTCGAGAGAGATAACACCTGTGTCGCTTATACCTGCCAGGCTGATAAGCTCTACAAGACGACGCGCTTTCTTAACGCTAATTTCTGGCGCTATAACGCTGCGGGTGACTTTCTTCTTACCTCTGGCAGCAGCAGAAGCTTTGTCCTTCTGAAGAACCTCACCTGCCTTTTCACCAAACTCTTTTACTCGGTCAACGGCCACATCTACGGACACGGTTCCGGATTTAACTTCTTTCTGAACGTCGTGGTTAGCTGTGCTAAGGAGCAGAAGCTTTTCGACAGTAGGAACAGATTTGTTGACCAGTTTTGCGATCTCGCTGGTGGTCTGGTTGAAGGCGTTATGCAGCTCCTGGATAACTGCAGCCTGCTCCATATCGGAGAGCGGGAGCTGGTTGTTACTGGTCATGATGCGCGCCAGACGCTGAACATCGCTACCGTTGAACGGCATGATGTGGATGCGGTCCACTGGCTTGCCTGCTTCAGCACAGCGCGCATAGCAGCGACGACGGCGGTGACCTTCTACAACCCACACACCACCTTCATCACGTGCGATAACTTCCAGCGGTGGAACTGATCCGCCGTTCATCAGGTAGTTGAACAGGTCATCATCAGCCTGGCGGGTGCGTTCATCGTCTTCACGCTTGTTGAAACCTTCACGAACGTGGATATCTGAAAGAGCGATAAACATCCCGGTATCGGTGCGCTTAATTACACCGGCCTTGGTCATTTGCTTGAATGAGTTAGCCATTAGAGAACAACCTCGTTATTCAGGGAAATGACGACACGAGGCAGCTCACGGAGTTCTCGCTGAGCTTCCAACAGGTGCAAGTTGGTAGGCGTTTTTGTGTAGCGCTCTTCGATACGGTCACACTCTTTGGCCCAGCTGGTGACATCCTCACGTAGCGTAGCGTTCTGCTCAGCCAGTTCTTTCCGCTGCGCCATCGCTTCACACAGCGCGACGCTGGTATAGTCAAGGCGGTTAGCCAGTTCGTTAACCATCCAACCATAAGCGGCAGGAAGGAGAGGGGCTGCCTTACGAGCTGCGTCAATAAGCTGCTCTCTGGTCATGCGTGGTTGTAACTCGGTGACGTTCTGTGTGTTCGTCATGGTTAGTTTCTCCGTGTTATAAGCGCTCTGCACAGCGCTGATTTTTGGTTGCACGAATCCCTCGCCGGATGGCGACAAAAATTAAAGGGTTTTCGTTTTAGTAAGCACCCAACCAGGGCACTTAGTGAAACGGGCGGCTGCCACCGCCAGTCAGCTTCTCCACAATTGGGAGCGCGTTCCCCTGAGGTTGATTTAACGACTGAGGTCTCTCAAAGAACCGGCTGAACGCGCTTTCAGTTGTGTAAAAGGGGCGGTCGACATTAAGGACATTCACAACTGCCGACCGCCAAGACTACACACAGCATCTGGTACAGCTACTACGGTTTACCACGCTGGCTACGTGATACTGGCGCGGCATGCAGGATTCGAACCTGCGACCCACGGCTTAGAAGGCCGTTGCTCTATCCATCTGAGCTAATGCCACAACTGGAATCGCACTCCGCCAGTTAACAAACCGATCCCCATCAGTGAAAGAGGAATGCGCTTTCATGTTGTGTGCCGGTCTTTCCCGGCTGTCAGTTCTTTATTGCCATTTGAACTCATCGGCCTAACGAGTTTTAACGACCTTTCCCTTTTGCATAATCTTGTCGCGGCGGTTATCGCTGCCGAAGCGCCACTGTCCAGGACATTTAAAAGGACCGTCTCCAAGTGGTAACTCTTCCAGTCCCGCTAAGCACCCTGCTAGATGCTTAACGTGAATGGCTGCCCTCGTCTCTTCCGAGGTGTCACACCTGATCGCCACGCTGGTGAAACGTCTCTGGCTGTCGTACACAACTGGCTTGCACATTCCGGCTACCCGCTGGATCGGGATACTGCCTAAGGAATCCCCGGACCGCTGCGGCACATGTGCCATATACCGTACTGCTAACCTACCGATGGTCTTAAACATCATCACCCCGGCGCATATTGAGTATCACCAATAGTGATTAAGTGGTCAACACCTGTAGTGATAAAAATATCATCAGTAGTGTTAACTTTATGATTGTTAAGGTGAAAAAAGATGCAAAAAAAAAGGAGCCGGATGGCTCCTTATTCGAAGATATTTTCAGGCCATTGGGCCTTAACAACTTTGCCTATTATCCTGCAATTCTCATTACATTCAATGGCCTGATAGCGAGGGCTGGGGTTTAGAGGTTCAAGCCATGGCTTCCCATCTTCTCGAACAAATTTTTTAAAAGTGACCTCTGAATCGTTGAATATACCTGCGACACAGAAATCACCAGGCTCAACATCCTGCTCAGGATCTATGAGTATAAGCATTCCCTCAGGAAAACTCGGTTTTACTCCTGGCGGGGCAGTCATCGAATGACCTGATACCTCAAGCCAAAAGGCAGAATCACTAGCTTTAACAGTTGTTGAAACCCATTCCTTCGCGTCTCGTTCTGTGTATGTACTAACCGGGCAAAATGAGCCAGCCTGTACTTCGGTTAATAGCGGGTACTCATATACAGAGGAATGATTCCTTCCGTTCGCAATCGCCTCAAACATAGCTGATATCTCAGCTGCTAGGGATGGGCTGAAATCATCGACTTTTACTCCGAGAATTTTAGCGAACTGTGCAGCATGGGTAGCGTTGATAGCATTTGTGCCATTCAGTAACTGAGCGACACCACTTTGCCCCATACCCATTTGTTCAGCCAAAGTCTCCTGTGAGAGCCCCAGCGCTTTTTTCTTGGACTCAAAGATAGCTTTCAGCCTGTTGGCATCGGCGATTTGTTCGGCGGTCAATGGTTTCTTTTTCATTCTCATAATTTATCACCGCACGGCATAATCACCAATCACCGCTAGTGTTGACATATTTATCACTAGCAGTGATACTCCTTATGTGCAAACCACGAGGAAAACCAATGAAGATTATTCCGCTCTCTGAATATGTTTTGGAAAACGGTCAGGCCAAAACCGCTGAGGCTCTTGGGGTATACCAAAGCGCCATCAGTAAAGCCCTCAAGCGTAATCGCCGGGTAAATATCCTAGTAAACGAAGACGGGAAAATTGAAGCCGAGGAAGTTCGACCATTCCCTAACAAAAACAAACCTATTGATCCTGACGTTGCAGTAACACCGTAACCCAGTAACCAGCATTTCGTAACTACCAAAGGGAAAACAACATGGTAGAGCAAAGCCTGAAAGAAGTAGTAAAAGCGATGTGCAAAGCGTACCCAGGTGGCCGTGAGGCTATGGCCGGTGCTCTTGGCATGTCCGTAACGCAGTTCAACAACAACCTGTACGAGAAGAACGGCTGCCGCTTTTTCGAAGTGAACGAGCTGGAGGCGATGGAGGACATTTCAAACACGTCTCTCCTTGCAGATTACTTTGCCCGTCGTCGCGGCGCATTGCTGGTGGATGTTCCGCATCTGGAAGACCTGGACCGTGTCGACTTGTTTGATCGTGCAATGCGTACATCAGCTGCCCGTGGACGTGTCGACACCGTTATTCAGAAAGCACTGGAAGACGGAGTGATAGAACCTCATGAAGCGGAAGAAATTAACGAGTATCACCGCCGCCACCTGGCTGCGCGTGAAGAAGAAATCCGCGCGATTGTCGCGCTGTTTAGCCGTAAGAAAAGCCAAAAAAAGTGACGCCCGCGAGTGTGCAGCTCCGGGCGTCTTGGCGTGTCGTATTCAGTGGAGAAACTAACGCATGAACAGTTTAAACCGATTGAGACCAGCTAAGCAATTCCGATGCCTTCCGCTGGTGGGGAAAGATTCCCCGTTCGGCTATGTGGAGAGATTAAACGACCAGGCTGTCGCGAACAACTACCAGCCTGAGAACGCGATGGTAGAGGCTTTTGCACAGATGAACGAGAAGGGGCGTGAGGAGTGGCTGAAGTTAACCGGCGATTCAAAGACCACTACGGCGTCCCTGTCCGTGTCATCAGATGGGAGCCACAGACTCGACGCGTTATATACCTTCGCGAAGGGTACGATCATGAGTGCTTCAGCCCTCTTGAGCAATTCCAGCGTAAATTTACAGAGTTAAAGGACGACCATGAGCACTAAATTAACCGGTTACGTTTGGGACGCTTGCGCTTCTTCAGGTATGAAGCTGTCCAGCGTTGCCATCATGGCGCGCCTGGCAGACTTCAGCAGTGATGAAGGGGTGAGCTGGCCTTCTATTGCTACCATCGCGCGCCAGATTGGTGCTGGTGAGAGCACGGTTCGCACAGCTATATCTCAGCTGGAAAAAGACGGCTGGTTAACCCGCCAGCAGCGTCGTAAAGGCAACCGCAATGCATCGAATGTTTACCAGCTCAATGTTTCGAAATTACAGGCAGCTGCCTTTTCTCACCTGTCAGAATCTGACGCGTCAAAATCTGATGCATCAAAATCCGACCCGTCAAAATTTGATGCGTCGAAAAACAGTAATAATGGCAGTTTTCACCCGTCAGAATCTGGTGGGGATCCGTCAGTAAAATCAACTACAGATCCATCAGATAAAAAACCTTCTTGTCAGGTTGCCCAGCAACCCGACGATTTGAGTTCTGGCAAGGAGAGTGATCCTGACGTTTTGCTGACTGACAATTCCAAATCGGTACTGAAACATCTCAACCAGGTGAGCGGTGCGCGCTTCCAGAACTGCCCTGCATCGCTGGATAACATCCGGGCAAGACTTCGTGAGGGCTTCACTCCTGAAGAACTCATGCTGGTGATCGACTACAAGAACGAGCACTGGAAAGGTCTGGAGGACTATCAGTACATGCGACCAAAGACTCTGTTCACTCCGGGGAAATTCCCAAGCTACCTGCAGATTGCTACTCGCTGGAATGCGAAAGGCAGGCCAAAACGTGAGGACTGGGATGCAGCCCGAAAAAACAATTCGCTCACCTTCGGTGGACCCGACAAAGCAATCCCGGCAGGTTTCAGAGGAGCTAAGCCATGAGCCTCTTGAAAGACATTCAGATTTTCATCGCCGCTAACCCTGGCTTAACGAACAAAGAGATTGCGGCATCAATGCTACAGTACGACGTTCATGCTGTTCAGCGCGGGGTATGCCACCTAGTCAAACTGAATCGCGCTACCCGCCAGCACAACGGCAAATGCTACCAGTATTTTGCTAAAGCGCCGGGTGGGGATGTGAGTGAAGAACGTTCTGCACTGAAAATTAACCGAGCTGACGCACCATCTGCATCAGAACAGGATGCCGCACCGAACCCGGCAGTAAACGCGATGATGGAAAAAGCTCAAGGCCTGTTTGAGAAGGGGCTCTTCCAGCGTGCGGCCACGGTTCTGATGGAAGCATTCAATCGCTCAAAAGACGAAGAGCAGCGAATGAAGATACTGATTGAGCGCCAGCGTTGCCTGAGCATGGTACCGAAAGTCAAAACGCCTACTGACGCATGGTGTCTGGCAGGTCAGGGGAGGAATATCTGATGAAATACTCTCTGATTTATGCAGACCCAGCCTGGGAATACGGGAACACCGTCAGCAACGGTGCAGCCACCAACCACTACGGCACGATGAAGCTGATCGACATGAAGCGTCTTCCTGTGTGGGACCTTGCTGCGGATGATGCCGTTCTGGCTATGTGGTTCACCGGCACACATACCCGAGAAGCGATTGAACTGGCTGAAGCATGGGGCTTTAAGGTCCGCACGATGAAGGGCTTTACCTGGGTGAAGTTCAACCCGCTGGCAGAGCAGCACATCAACAGAGCTCTTCAGGCTGGTGGAGTGGAGGACTTTTACGACTTCCTCGACCTGCTGAACGTCCAGACCCGCATGAACGGTGGTAACTACACCCGAGCAAATACGGAAGACCTGCTGATAGCCACCAGGGGGAATGGACTTGAGCGCCAGTGTGCCAGCATCAAGCAGGTTATCTACAGCCCACTCGGGGAGCACAGCCAGAAGCCAGCAGAGGCACGTTTCCGTCTGGAGAAGCTTTACGGTGACGTTCCGCGTATCGAACTGTTCAGCCGTTGCGGTGCGCCAGGCTGGGACCACTGGGGTAATCAGGCTGAGTCAGCTGCAGTTGAATTGATTTCCGGCGTGGCTGTTCCGGTGGCAGATAACCGGGAGCATACAGCATGAAGAAGCTATCAACCGAGCAGGAGAACGCGGTTCGTGACGTTGCCCGTCAATGCTCCGATGCCATTAAGAAAGCCTTGAAGAAAAAGCCAAAGCCAAGCTGGAACGTCGTTGTACCTCCGATCCTGAAGGAGTACCACGAGAAGGTGAAACCGATGGGCGTAAGTCTGGTGATGTTCAACAGCGTAATCGGACGCCTGAACGGGCGTTATGGAGTCGAGTCATGATCGAATTAACGCCGCGCCAGAGTGAAGTTTATGAAGCTATCAAGGTTCACATTGAAAAGGTTGGCTTCCCACCAACTTTGATAGAGCTTGCTGAACTGATTGGTTGCTCATCGCAGAACGCTGCTGCTGAGCATGTGAAGGCGATTCAGAAGAAGGGTTACATCACCGTTGCTCCTGGCGCTGCCAGGGGCATTAGCGTCGTCAAAACAGAACTGGATGCTGATCCGGTAGCGATCATTAAAGGTCTGTTATCCGGTGGAGACAAGGCAAGAGTTAACGCTGTTGAATGGCTGAAAAAGCAGGGAGTGACTGTATGAAACTGGTGCTCCCGTTCCCTCCAAGCGTAAACACCTACTGGCGAGCCCCCAATAAGGGACCGCTGGCAGGACGCCATCTCATCAGTGCTGCTGGCCGCAAATATCAGAGCGCTGCTTGCGCTGCGATTATTGAACAATTACGCCGCCTGCCTAAACCAACCACAGCGCCAGCGGCGGTTGAGATCATTCTCTATCCACCAGATGCCCGCCGCCGTGATATCGACAATTACAACAAGGCGCTTTTTGATGCACTGACACATGCTGGCATCTGGGAGGATGACAGTCAGATTAAACGAATGCTGGTGGAGTGGGCACCGCAGGTACCTGGCGGGAAGGTTGAAATAACGATCACCAGCTATGTCGAAAATGGCAGGCAAAATAGCAATGCATTGGTGCGCGAATGAGTGTTAGATTAAAAAGTGTCAGCGAAGCGGGAGTGCAGACCCGCTCGCACTACAACAAGTGGAGAAACATATGAATCAGTTATTCGTAATTGATGGCGTTTCCGTACGCCGTGATTTTGATGGTCGTTACTGCCTGAATGATTTGCATCGTGCGGCGGGAGGTGAAAAACGTCACCAGCCTTCCAACTGGTCCTGTCTTACCCAAACGCAAGAACTCATCGCTGAAATTTCGAGCGCTCCTGGAATTACAGGAGCGGCCCCGTTGGTCACCCTTACTGGTGGTGTTAACCAGGGGACATTCGTCTGCAAGGAGTTGGTTTATTCCTATGCAATGTGGATCAGCCCGAAATTTAACCTCAAAGTCATCAGAACGTTCGATGCCGTACAGAACCCTGCATCCAATGCGCCGACATCCGACAAAATTCAGGCTGGCGTGATCCTGCTTGAATCGGCGGCGAAAATGCTGAACCTCTCAAACTCTTCAAGGCTCGGTGCTTATCAAAAACTCCAGCAGGTAGCTGGTCTTCCAGATCTGATGCCGCATTACGCGATCGATGCACCTGCCGGTGCGCAGGATGGGTCCAGCCGTCCCACACAATCACTCAGCGCTCTGCTTAAAGCAAAAAACATCCGCATCACCGCCAATCAGGTTTATCACATGATGTCCCGCTTTGGGATTGTGGAACAAAAAGAGCGAAACAGTCGGTCTGGAGTGAATGGTGTTAAAAAGTTCTGGTCACTTACTGCCAAAGGCTGCATGTATGGCAAGAACATCACCAGTCCTGCGAACCCGCGAGAAACTCAGCCTCATTTCTTTGAGTCGAAGTTTGCGGAGCTTCTTAAAATAATCGACATCGTAGCCTGAGGTAACAGTGAGAGCATTACTGACACCTGAAGTTGCACCAATGTCCGGGGTGGTACTGTTCCGCCCAGGTAACGAATTGCTGTGGCTGTTTCGTCGTGGCCGGGTGGTGATTGAAACGCCTTCCGAAGCAATAAAGCACCTACCATCTGGCCTTATTCCAGAAGCGCACCAGCCACTGACAGATGATGTCAGTATGCAGGAGCTTTTCCTGAACGAGAGGGTTATTCAGCGTGCTGGCGGTCTTAGCAGTCTTGATGCCTGGCTTGAGCGTAAATTCGAATGTCAGTGGCCCCACAATGACTGGCACTCAAAGGACTTTACGGTGATGCGTCACGCACCCGGGAGCATTCGCCTTTGTTGGGGATGCGATAACCAACTGCGTGAACAAACTACTGAAAGACTCGCAGGAATTGCCATGCAGAACCTGGTAAAATGGTTACTCGGAAGGGTGAATATTATGCTGGGATTCAGCGAAGACCACACCCTGACGCTTCCGGAATTCTGCTGGTGGATGGTACGCAACGATCTGGCTGACCTTATTCCTGAACCAGTGGCGAGCAAAGCCCTCAGGATTAAGCCTGAATCGCACAGTTCCGTAATGAGGGAAAGCGACATTGTTCCGTCGTTACCGGCGACTGAAATCCTCCAGGAGAAGGTGAAGAAGGTTGTCTCCGTTAAGGTAGACCCTGAGTCACCGGAATCTTTCATGCTTAGGCCAAAGCGCCGCCGCTGGGTTAATGAGAACTGGACACGCTGGGTAAAGTCCCAGCTTTGCGTCTGCTGTAACAAGCAGGCAGACGACCCCCACCACCTGATAGGCCACGGGCAGGGTGGAATGGGAACAAAAGCGCACGACCTGTTTGTGATACCGCTGTGCAGAGCGCATCACGATGAGTTGCACGCTGATCCTGTGGCATTTGAAGCGAAGCGCGGCGACCAGTTAACGCTGCTGTTTCGGTTTTTAGATCGTTCGCTGGCAATCGGCGTACTGGCGTAAGTGGAGACGCAAATGATCAATCCTTCAGAAGTTGGCAAATCCGGCGAGATGGTTCGCCTTCGCACTCTCGAAAGCATCTGGGTACAGGGCAAGCTCCGCATGTGGGGCCGCTGGTCATATATCGCTGGCGGCTCTGGCGGAAACATGTTTAACCAGCTGCTGGCATCCGGGAAAATCACCAAGACCGCAATCAACGATGCGTTGCGCCGAATGAAGAAATCCGGCATCACTAAACCTGAGCTGGAAGCTTACCTGCGCGAAATCCTAGACAGCAAAAACAAAACAGGACTCGCTTTCTGCTCAGACGAAGAAGGCCTTAAGGTGGATGGTGTTATTGCTTCGGTTCTGATGAATGATGAATACCGTGGGTTGTATGGGGTAATCGTTGACCGTCACCGGCTGCGTAAGAGCAAACTACAGATGGCTAACGAGCTCAATGCAAAACACCCTGACTGGACCTTAATCACATGCCGCCGCCGGATCGATACATGGGTAAGTTTGGCAGAATCGATCCTGTACGCTCCACTTTGTGATGCGTTTGCCACAAATAGCGACAGATTTAAGTTGCATAGTGAGCAAGAAAGTGCTTAAATTGTGTTACGCTCGGGACAGTAAAGCGTACTGAGCAACAGAACAAAACATAAACCCGCCACTGCTGCGGGTTTTTTATTTTAAGGGCTGCCTATGGGCGGCCTTTTTTGTTTCCCCTCATCACTGAGAGGACTCACGGCAATAAGAGGGGGCTAAATGTCCTATCCTGTTTCTGGCACTACGGTAGTTGATGGTGGACTGACGGGCCAGCAAGTTTTGCTTCGCAACCGGGCTTTCACGAAGGTGCATTGCACCAGTAGTCCCGCTGAAATATCGTCGAGTTCACCTGATTTATTCAATCCTGACCTACTATATGAAGGTCGATGTGATACGGACCTGGCTTATGTCTTGTGTTGAGAATTTGTTGAGCCGCTATAAGTTAACCTGCTTGCAGTAAACTAGCAGGGGAATTGTGTTGTTAAAGACTCTCAAAATACTGGCTTTAGTGATCTGTTTTGTGGTTAGCTGTGCAATGTACTTTCATCTCTATTTAGTGATGAATAAGAATTGTATTGGGAATACCGCAGAAGAGGTGACCTATGGGCATCTGGAAGATTGCCCTGATACTGACTGCCAGCCTTATAGCTGGAGTTGTTATTTACATTGATGTTATCTCGGATTTCATTGCCGATGCCAATTTCCTTCACCTTCCTTAGATGTTTTTGCGTGAGCGCTGCTTTTTGCAAAATTGCTGTGTGAAAATACTGACCTTTGGGTTCAGCGCTCATCCAAAAGCATCTCGTGAAATCCAGTTAACCTCGGGTGGTTTGTTGGATGAGGTGCCTCAAATTTAACTAGCCTCACTTCGGTGGGGCTTTTTCCTTTCTAAGGCCGCCATCAGGAAACAATGACTAATCCCATTGACCGCAGGAATAAGTTCAGCGTAATTTATTTCTGTGGTGAATCCTTTCTAAGCGAAAGGGCGTTCCAGTCAACTGCTATCTGCAGGTATGCGCGCGGCTTTGCTGACTGGAGGAGAGTCACCGGGAGGCACCCGGCACCATGACAACAACAATAAAAGATTCAAATTCCTTGAGAGCCTGCCATAAAACGCAGGCCTTTTTTTTATGGTTTTGCAAACTGCTGCTACGCTTGAAATGTGTGTTGAAGGTAATTGCCTGATGGTTCTCCTGAACCGTTGTGAACCAGCCCGATACTGTCTCACTCAGGTCAGTTAGCAAGACTCACGACTACCTACCTTACTTACTAATAGTCACTCATTAGCCCGCCTTCAAAAGCGGGCTTTTTTTATTCCCCTCATCACTGAGAGGATTCACGGCAATAAGAGGGGGACTAGATGTCCGATCCTGTTTCTGGCACGACAGTAGCGGCTGGTGGTCTGATGGGGGCCAGCATGTTCGGCCTGGCAACCGGCATAGATTACGGTGTGGTGTTTGGCGCATTCGCTGGCGCGGTGTTCTACGTCGCTACGGCGGTTAATATCAGTCGCCTTAAGTTGGTGGGCTACTTCATCACCTCATTCATCTTCGGCGTTATCGGCGCTCCACTGCTTGGCTCTTACTTCTCCAAATGGACGGGGTATAGCGACAGGCCACTTGATGCGCTGGGCGCGGTAATCGTTGCCGCTATTGCTATTAAGCTGCTGACGTTCGTCAACAGTCAGGATTTGGGTAGCCTGTTTGGAATTCTCTCGCGTTTACGTGGTGGAGGGGCCAGCAATGGTAACAAGTGATCCGAGTGCGATGGCAAACGCAATTATCTCTGCTGTTATCGTTATTGCACTGATGTTCTACCAGCGCGGCGGGGCGCGTCATCGCCCTCTGATATCGCTGATGGCTTATTTCACGGTGCTGGTTTACGCCAGCGTCCCTTTCCGTTACCTGTTCGGCCTGTACCATGAATCGCACTGGTTCGTGGTGCTGGTGAACGTCCTGATATGCGCCGCCGTTCTCTGGGCTCGGGGAAACGTGGCGCGCCTGGTTGATGCACTGAGGCACTAATGAACCAATCACAATTTCAAAAGGCGGCTGGGCTAAGCGCCGAGTTAGCTGCGCGCTGGTTTCAGCCAGTGAGTGATGCGATGAAAGAGTTCGGTATCACCAAGCCGGTAGACCAGGCGATGTTCATCGCTCAGGCAGGTCATGAATCAGCTGGCTTCACTTTGCTGGTGGAAAGCTTCAACTATCGCATTGCTGGACTGGTTAACTTCATCCGTGCGGGACGCCTCACTGCAGACCAGGCTAACGCGCTTGGCCGTCGTCCTGAAGAACGCACTTTACCGATTGAGCGCCAACGCGCCATTGCTAACCTGGTATACAGCAAACGCATGGGGAACAACGCTCCAGGCGACGGCTGGTTATACCGTGGGCGTGGACTTATCCAGATTACCGGCCTCAACAACTACCGTGATTGCGGGAACGGCCTGAAGGTTGATCTGGTTAAGCAGCCTGAGCTATTGGCCGAAGATGTTTATGCAGCCAGAAGCGCAGCGTGGTTCTTCGTGACTAAGGGGTGTCTGAAGTATTCCGGCGACCTGATGCAGGTGACGAAGATTATCAACGGCGGAACGAACGGACTGGAAGATCGGCGAGCTCGCTTCGGCCAGGCTAAAACGGTGCTGGTATGAAAAAGTGGCTGCGAATCCTACTCCCGCGATGGGAGACAGATACGGTTGTTCTTCAGGAAAAAGGCAATGAGATTCATATCATCTGCAGCTATGACGATATCGATCCCGGCGAGATGTTTGACGGTATGTGCGAGCTTAAGACCTTCACCTGGCTGAACTGGTCTTTCCCGTCAGGTGAGCCTATGAACGTTCGATCCTTTGAACCGAAGGTGGAAGCATGAGCACAGTGCAGTTAATCATCTCGGTAGCTGTTGCCATTCTTGGTGCTATCGCTGCTGCTTTTGGTATTGGTCATTCACGCGGTACCAGCAAAGCGGAAGCCAAAGCCGATCAGCAGCGCACCGAAGAAAAGGCCGCAGCCACTGAAGCAGTAGCCGAACGCCGGGTAGAAGCAACGAAAGAGGCCAGCAATGTACAGCAGAATGTTAACCGCATGCCTGATGACGATGTTGATCGCGAGCTGCGTAACACGTGGAAGCGCGGCTCATAAGGGGTGAACATGAGGAAAACAATCGACTTAACCGGCGTTAAGTTTGGCAAGCTGACTGTGCAGTCCTACGCCAATAAGGATAAATCGGGCGTTTCTATGTGGTTGTGCGGTTGTGAGTGTGGAACAGAAAAAATAATCAGGTCAAACGCCTTGCGCTCTGGCAGGACACAATCTTGCGGTTGCATGTCAGGTGTAAAACACGGGCATCGCAGACCGTCAGAAACTTCTCCCACTTATATCAGCTGGCTGTCAATGCAGCGGCGCTGCAATTATCCCAGCGATGCGTATTACGGAGATTATGGTGGTCGCGGAATTTCAGTTTGTGAGCGTTGGGGCAATTTTGAAGCTTTCCTGAAAGACATGGGCGAGCGTCCAGCAGGTCATACACTTGATCGGATTGATGTAGATAAGGCGTACTCACCAGAAAATTGCCGATGGGCGACACCAAAAGACCAGGCAAGAAACCGACGAAGTAACCATATGCTTGATACACCAGCAGGTCGAATGTGCATTACCAAAGCAGCAGAAACCTATGGTGTAAAAGTAAAGACAATCGCGCACCGATTGAGCAGGGGATGGAGTGTTGAAAAGGC
Source organism: Enterobacter cloacae complex sp. 2024EL-00227 (assembly GCF_043945315.1). Classification (NCBI taxonomy): domain Bacteria; kingdom Pseudomonadati; phylum Pseudomonadota; class Gammaproteobacteria; order Enterobacterales; family Enterobacteriaceae; genus Enterobacter; species Enterobacter cloacae complex sp. 2024EL-00227. The sequence goes on along the minus strand of NZ_JBIMQP010000018.1, from coordinate 20,003 downwards.
GCTGCTAACTCAACCATGGCAGGGCAACAATGAGTAAATATTTCATGTTTATCTCTATGCTTTCCGTGTCAGCATTGGCTGCTGGCTGTGTTGGTGGTCCTCCAAAGCCCAGCTATGTTTTCGTCCACGATTCCTGTGACTGGGTTAGGCCACTTTATCTCACCGATCACGACATCGACGTTATGGACCGCCAGACGAAGAAAGACATCCTGGCACATAACAAAGCATGGCAGGCAAACTGCCAGAAAGAAACCAGAGCCTCGCAATAGCGGGCCTTTTTACTAACCGAGGAAACCAAATGTCCGTTCGCGCTAAATTCCGCTGCCACTTCATTCAGAAAACAGAAGACGATTCACACCGCACAATCTACATGAGTCCTGTAACTGCAGATACCACCGAAAACAAGTCGTGGTCAAAGTACACACCTGGCGGCCAGCTGCAGATGGTCATCTCGAACCCTGCAGCGTTCGAACACTTCGAGCAAGGCAAAGAATACTTCATCGACATTCAACCGGCGAAGTAGCCAGTACAAAGCTCACCTGCTGGTGGGCTTGATAATGGTATAATCCAAGCCTTCAACAACATTGGTGGGGGTTAAAATGCGCATAAGCACTTTAGTGAAAACAATTACTATATCCAACTCAATAGCTGGCGAACATAAGTTTGAGATTTACCAATGCGAAAATGAATTTTATACGGATATCTCAAAGAAAAACACCAATGGCTTATGGGTTGTGGTCAAGGATGACTATGGCTTAATTCGCGCTCTGGATGTCGATGAGGCTGCAGAGTGTTGTCTTAAGTATGTCGAAAACATTGAGGTCGATATGAGATCCTCACCAATTCTCTGAAAGTAAGCCACACTTTCGCCGCCTACGGGCGGTTTTTTGTTGCGATCACCATGGGCATTACAGCAGGCATTCAATGAGTGTCTGTGATAATGCTATTGTATTCCCTTACTGTAATGAAGGGATTTTTATGAAAATTGACCATGAGTACCTTAAAGGTTTGCTAGAGGCATTCGAGGCATCAGAAGGCCCACAAACTGATATTAATAAACTGAAAAAACAGGGTTACGATTACGCTACTGATCAATTTCTTTTTCATATGCGCCTGCTGGATGATAGAGGTCTGATTTGCCAGAGCGATGGATCAAGTGGTTTTGGGGTGGCTGAATCAATCGATGGCTATGTCTCCTGGGCTGTTATGCCATTAAGGTTAACTGCTGACGGTCATGATTTCCTGGAAGCGATAAAAAACAAAGAAGTCTGGAATACGGTTAAGTCTGGTTTTAAAGATGCCAGTATGGGAACGCTTGTTGATGTCTCTAAACGCTTACTGGATGGGTTCATTCAGAAAAAAATAGACAACATTCTCGGTTAGAAACAACCACCACCGCTGGTGATAATTAAATCGGAATGATACGCCTCGCTTATGCGGGGCTTTTTTATGCGCATCGCACGCGCACATATAAGAAAGTCTTTCAGCTGTGAGCCTGGGCAACCGTTAACTTTCGGAGGCTTTGCCGTGCAATAAAGCTTTACTAAACAGCATTCAGAATTATCCTAATAACTCTTTAATAAAAGGAGTTAGGTTTATGAGAATTCTCTGGGCTATTTGTGTTGTATTCGGGGCTATTGGTTTTGTTCAAGGTATCGTTGGGGTTTTCGGCGCTGTCAGCGCGCCTCAGCAAGCAGCAGGAGCAGCCATGGGAGTTGCCTGGGCAGTAATTCCTTACTGCATTGTCCGAGCCATACAGCAGATGCGTCCGCAGGAAGTGGTGATTAAAAAAGAAGATTGATTGCCATCATCCATAGCAAATTCAGCCTCGCCTAAGCGGGGCTTTTTTATGCAAAGCAAAGAGATTCTTTTCGAACGGAGACGGCATGCAGGTCGTGAATGATAGTGACCCGCGCGTAACTCCATCGCAGAACGGCATCACTTACGTTGAAAGCGAGATGATATTGATGATAGCAATGATTTCATGGATGTTTAGACGTCTAAATGGCCTATCGTCAAGCTATTATTGTGATGATGATAATCATTATCATTTATGGGTCCTCCCGGCAGGGTGGCCTGCCACGGGGCGGCTGGCGCGCGGGAAACGGCTAGTTTTTCGGAATCAGGGTCATCATCATCATGTGCGCAGGTCTTTGATTTAATTAGAGGCCATTTTCGCAAGATGTCGAATCGTTCAAAAAGTGTTCACCATCATGGACCAGGAAATTGCCACTTTAAAACTCAATATCAATCAGCTGGCAGGGATAACCGGCGTACACCGTCAGACGGTTGCCGCGAGACTGAAAAATGTTGAACCTGCTCCAGGCAGCAACAGCAAGTTAAAGCTCTATCTGGTGACCGACATTCTGACCGAACTGATGATCCCTACCGTTTCGGCCAACATCGATGATATGCCCCCCTCTGACAGGCTGTCCCACTGGAAAGCAGAGAATGAGAGGCTGAAGTTCGAACAGGATACGGGGCAGTTAATACCCGCAGATGAAGTGGCGCGAGAATTCTCATTGATGGCGAAAGCCGTCGTCATGGTACTTGAAACCCTCCCGGATGTGCTCGAGCGCGACTGTGCTTTAACGCCTGCTGCGGTAGTTCGTGTGCAAAGCGTTATTGATGATCTGCGCGGCCAGATGGCGGAGAGGGTGCAGGACGCTGAAAAAGAGGAGGAAGAGCCTGAGGAGGACTGATGGCAAAGCGGGCATCCGCCAGGGACATCCGCCGCGATGTCTCCGGTATTTTACGAGCCCCGCGTCGTATTCCGGTGGCCGATGCGGTCAGTACTTATATGCGCGTGCCAATGGGGGCGGGAAACTCAGTTCCATGGGATCCGGATCTGGCACCCTATGTGATTGAGCCGATGAACTGCCTGGCATCGCGTGAATACGATGCGGTGGTGTTTGTGGGCCCGGCGCGAACGGGTAAAACCATCGGGCTGATTGACGGCTGGATTGTTTATAACATTGTCTGCGATCCGGCAGATATGCTTGTGATTCAGGTATCTGAGGAAAAAGCTCGCGAGCATTCCAAAAAACGCCTGGACCGTACTTTTCGCTGTAGCCCTGAAGTTAAAACCCGGCTAAGCCCAAGACGTAACGATAACAACGTCTACGACCGTACATTCCGCGCCGGTAACTATCTGAAGCTTGGCTGGCCATCCGTCAATATCATGTCGTCCTCGGACTATAAGAGTGTGGCGCTGACGGATTATGACCGCTTTCCGGAAGATATCGACGGGGAGGGGGATGCTTTTTCACTGGCATCGAAGCGTACCACGACATTCATGTCCTCCGGGATGACGCTGGTTGAAAGCTCGCCCGGGAGGGATATCAGAGACACAAAATGGCGGCGTTCCACGCCCCATGAAGCCCCTCCGACCACCGGAATTTTATCGCTCTATAACCGTGGTGACCGCCGTCGTCTTTACTGGCCATGCCCGCATTGCGGCGAATATTTCCAGCCGGAAATGGACAATATGACCGGGTACCGCGACAGCAGCGATCCTGTGCTTGCCAGCGAAGCGGCTTTTCTACAGTGCCCGGCCTGTAAAGGCAGGATCACACCGGACATGAAGCGTGCGCTTAACATGAAATGTGTCTGGCTCCGGGACGGGCAAACCATCGACAGGAAAGGCCAGGTTAGCGGTGATGGCCGTCGTTCCCGTATTGCCTCCTTCTGGATGGAAGGTCCGGCAGCTGCTTACCAGACCTGGGCTCAGCTGATCTACAAATTCCTGACAGCAGAGCAGGAATATGAAACCACCCGCAGTGAGGAAACACTGAAGACGGTTATCAATACCGACTTTGGCCGACCTTATTTACCCCGCGCCAGCATAGAGCAACGCAAAAGTGAGTTGCTGGAGCAACGTGCTGAAGACGTGCCAAAACGCTCGGTCCCGGACGGCGTGCTGTTCCTTACAGCAACCGTGGACGTTCAGGCGGGCCGCAACAGGCGGTTTGTTGTCCAGATAACCGGTTACGGGAGTATGGGAGAGCGCTGGATAGTTGACCGCTACAACATACGGCAGTCCCTGCGATGTGATGGTAACGGAGAGAGCATCCAGATCGATCCCGCGAGCTACCCGGAAGACTGGGATCTCCTGCTTACGGATGTCTTCGAGAAAATCTGGCCACTGGCATCTGATCCGTCAAAAGGCATGAGGCTGATGTCGATGGCGGTTGACTCCGGCGGTGAGGATGGCGTCACGGATAACGCTTACAAATTCTGGCGCAAGTGTCGCCGTGAAGGGCTGGGTAAACGGGTTTATCTCTTTAAGGGCGACAGTGTACGCCGCAGCAAACTTATTCAGAGGACATTCCCGGATAACACCGGAAGGTCCACCCGCCGCGCGCAGGCGACTGGTGATGTCCCGCTTTATCTTCTTCAGACCGATGCCCTGAAAGACCGGGTGAATAATGCCCTCTGGCGTGATTCTCCCGGGCCAGGATATGTTCATTTTCCCTCCTGGCTGGGCAACTGGTTCTACGACGAACTGACCTATGAGGAACGCTCAAATGAAGGGAAATGGAGTAAGCCTGGCCGCGGCGCCAACGAAGCATTTGACCTTCTCGTCTATGCCGATGCCCTCTCCATCCTTAGCGGGTACGAAAAAATCAAATGGCCGTCTGTTCCTGAATGGGCACGGCGGGAAACGTGGGTCGAGAGCACGCAGACGGAAACTGGCGAAGCGCCATCCCCGATACCTGCGGCGAAACCAAAGCCAAAACCAAAACGTGAGAAGCCCGTAATCAGCGAGGCGAATCCGTGGACAAACTCAGGAGGATGGGTGTGAATCAGGCAGATATTCAAAATATGATCGACCGCTATGCATCAGCAGAGCTTGCCGTTCTGGAAGGAAAATCCATCACCTTTAATGGTCAGCAGATGACATTCGAAAACCTGTCGGAAATCCGAAAAGGGCGACAGGAGTGGGAACGTCGTCTTACTGCACTCAACAACAAACGCCGTGGGAGACCCGGCTACAGGCTGGCGAGGTTTGGATGAGTCTTTTAGATGATGCAATAGGCCTGTTTTCGCCGGGCTGGAAAGCTTCACGCCTGCGTGCCCGTGCGGTAATCAAGGCCTATGAGGCGGTAAAGCCTACCCGGACCCATAAAGCACAACGGGAGAATCGTTCTGCCGACCAGCTCAGCCAGATGGGGGCGGTTTCGCTTCGTGAGCAGGCCCGTTGGCTGGATAACAATCACGATCTGGTGATTGGCGTGTTCGACAAGCTTGAAGAGCGGGTTATTGGTAAGCAGGGGATTATTGTTGAACCGATCCCCCTACTGACCAACGGGAAAATCGCCAAGAAACTGGTAAAGGATATCCGTAGAAAGTTTGGTGAATGGTCTGTCAGACCTGAAGTGACTAACCAGTTTACCCGACCGATGCTTGAGCGCCTGATGCTTCGCACCTGGTTACGGGATGGTGAAGTATTTGCACAACTGGTTAGTGGTACAGGCAACGGCCTTCAACCAGTCGCGGGTGTGCCATTCTGGCTGGAAGCACTTGAGCCTGATTTCGTACCCATGAACAGTGACGCCGCATCCCAGATGAATCAGGGGGTCTTTGTTGACAACTGGGGACGACCCAAAAAATACCAGGTTTACAAAAGTCTGCCGGTTTCCGGGAGACAGTTTGATACCAAAGAGGTAGACGCAGCAAACATGCTCCACCTCAAATTTACCCGCCGCCTTCACCAGACCCGAGGCACCTCTCTTCTGTCTGGGGTACTGATGCGCCTGAGTGCGCTCAAGGAGTATGAAGACTCCGAACTTACCGCAGCGAGAATTGCCGCAGCACTGGGCATGTATATCAAAAAGGGTGACGGGCAGAGTTTTGACTCCGATGACAAATCTGGTGATGACCGTGAGCTCATGATCCAGCCTGGCATGTTGTATGACGACCTTCAGGCCGGGGAAGAAATCGGGATGATTAAGTCTGACCGACCTAACCCTAACCTTGAGACGTTCCGCAATGGTCAGCTGCGTGCTGTTGCCGCAGGCAGTCGCCTCAGCTTTTCCAGCACTGCCCGCAACTACAACGGTACTTACAGCGCCCAGCGGCAGGAGCTGGTGGAGTCAACCGATGGGTATCTGATACTTCAGGACTGGTTTATCGGCTCAGTCACCCGACCGATGTATCGGGCCTGGCTGAAGATGGCAGTCGCCGCCGGAGAAATCAGCCTTCCACGCGGTGTTGACATGGATACGCTTTACAACGCTGTCTACTCAGGGCCGGTCATGCCTTGGATTGATCCTGTCAAAGAAGCAAATGCCTGGAAAACCCAGATACGCGGTGGTGCTGCAACTGAATCTGACTGGGTTCGCGCCAGCGGCCGTAATCCGGACGATGTGAAGTCACGCCGTAAAGCGGAAGTTGATGAAAACAAAGAAATGGGGCTGGTGTTTGACACTGACCCCTCCAATGATAAAGGAGGCACCAGTGCCGAAGTCAAAGAGCCGGGCGGTCCACCGTCCGAAAGCCAGCGTAAAAAGTAATTCGTGGTTCCGGATGCAGGCCAGCAATAACAATGCGGCCGAAATTTATATCTACGACGAAATCGGCTACTGGGGGGTGACCGCAAAACAGTTCGTTAATGACCTCAAAGCTCTCGGTGAGGTCAGTCACATTAACCTTCACATCAACTCACCGGGTGGTGATGTCTTTGATGGCATCGCCATTTTTAATGCCCTCAAACATCATGGCGCGTCAATCACTGTGCATATTGATGGTCTGGCCGCGTCAATGGCCTCCGTCATCGCAATGGTGGGCAATCCGGTCATCATGCCTGAAAACACCATGATGATGATCCACAAGCCATGGGGATTTGCCGGGGGTGATGCTAACGACATGCGCGACTATGCGGACCTCCTCGACAAAGTTGAATCAGTGCTGATCCCGGCTTACGCGCAGAAGACCGGAAAAACCACTGAAGAAATCGCGGCAATGCTGGAAGACGAAACCTGGATGGACGGCAACGAATGCGTCTCGCTGGGGTTTGCCGACCAGGTTACACCTTCCCTACAGGCGATGGCCTGTATTCACTCAAAACGTATCGAGGAATTTGAAAAGATGCCAAACAGCATTCGCAATTTGATCACCCCGCCGCGCAACTCTACCCAGCGTGACCAGGGAAATCAGCATAATCCATCCCAGCAGCCGAATCCCGCACCGGTCATCAACGAAGGTGATGTCCGCGCTCAGGTTCTGGCTGAGCAGAAGGCCCGTGTGAATGGTATTGGCGATCTCTTCGCCATGTTCGGTAACAAACACATGGATCTGCAAAACAAGTGCATTGCCGATCCTGAATGTTCCGTTGAGCAGGCTAAAGATTTACTACTGGCTGAGCTGGGTAAAACTGCCACCCCATCCAACAAAACCACTCAGGTTCATATTCATGCCAGCAACGGTAATTTCGTGGCCGATGGTATTCGCCAGGCACTGATGGCGCGTGCCGGCTATGAAAATCAGGAGCGTGACAACGTCTACAACGGTATGACACTGCGTGAATATGCGCGTATGGCCCTGACCGAAAAAGGTATCGGTGTGTCCAGTTATAACCCGATGCAGATGGTCGGGCTTGCTCTGACGCACAGTACATCTGACTTCGGCAATATCCTGCTCGATGTTGCAAACAAGGCTCTGTTGCAGGGCTGGGAAGAAGCTGAAGAAACCTTCCAGCGCTGGACCAAAAAGGGGCAGCTGTCAGACTTTAAGACCGCCCATCGTGTTGGCATGGGTGGATTCCCGTCGTTGCGTCAGGTTCGTGAAGGGGCTGAGTACAAATACGTTACCACTGGCGATAAAGGCGAGACGATCGCCCTGGCAACTTACGGTGAAATCTTCTCCATCACCCGTCAGGCTATTATCAACGATGACCTCAATCAGCTGACTGATGTGCCGATGAAGATGGGCCGCGCAGCCAAGGGTACCATTGGTGATCTGGTTTATGCCGTTCTGACCAAAAACCCTAAACTGTCAGATGGGAAAGCATTGTTCCATGCTGACCATAAAAACCTGTCATCTGGCGCGATCTCCGTCAGTAGCCTTGATGACGCTCGTAAGCTGATGCGCCTTCAGAAAGAGGGCGAGCGCTCCCTGAATATTCGTCCGGCATTCATGCTGGTACCGGTTGGCCTTGAAACACTGGCAAACCAGACCATCAAGTCTGCCAGCGTGAAAGGGGCGGATATTAATGCCGGTATTATCAACCCTATCCAGAACTTTGCAGAAGTTATTGCGGAAGCGCGACTGGATGATGCCGATGCAAAAGCCTGGTATCTGGCTGCCGCACAGGGCACAGACACCATTGAAGTGGCTTATCTGAACGGGGTCGATACGCCATACATCGACCAGCAGGAGGGATTCACCACTGATGGTATCGCCACGAAAGTGCGTATTGATGCCGGTGTGGCGCCGCTGGACTATCGCGGCATGACCAAATCAACTGGCCAGTAATAAACAGCCTCGATAACCAGACGCCCGTAAGGGCTTTTTTTATACCTGAAACCAGCCCCGAAAGGGGCTGAATGGAGCACAACATGGCGAAGAATTTTGTACAGGACGGTAAAACAATCTCTCTGGTGAATGGCGGGACGGATGACATTCTCAGTGGTGAACCGGTTGCAGTCGGAAAAGTAATTGCTGTGGCTATCACGGACATTGCAGCTGGCCAGAGCGGGGACGGTTTCACGGAAGGCGTGTTTTTGCTTCCCAAACTGGCCGCTGATGCAATCACTGCCGGGGAACAGGTTTACCTGAAAGACGGTAAAGTGCAGCTGACGGAAACCGATGCGGTCGTGGCCGGGGTCGCCTGGGAATCCGCAGGTGCAAACGTGACTGTGGTTGAAGTAAAAATCAATGGCTAATCCGTTTGAAAGGCTGGCGGGTCGCATGGACGCGGCCACGGTGAAAACCATGGGGAAAACTGTGCTGATCAATGGCGTGTCTCACGATGCCATCTCAGCCGACCTTCTGGAGGAGATGGGCCCGCTATCAGGGAATATTCATTCGCTGGTGGTGTTCAGTGCAGAGTATTCCCCGCGGCGAAACGACGAAGTGGAATGGGAGGGCAAGAACTGGACCGTTACCCGCCACGACACTTTTAACGGGAAACCACGTATCTTCATTGAATAGGAGGTGTTATGTCGATTAAAGGCCTGGAACAGGCAATCGCTAACCTCAACAGCATCAGTGAAAAAGCCGTCCCCCGCGCCAGTGCTCAATCTGTTAACCGCATTGCAGGACAGGCAGTCAATCGCAGTGTTTCAGTCGTTTCAAAGTCAACCCGTGTCCCCCGAAAGCTGGTTAAACAGCGTGCCCGGATCCGGCGGGCAACCGTCAGCAAACCCCGCGCTCTTATCCGCGTGAACCGGGGAAATTTACCCGCCATTAAACTTGGGACCGCCAGTGTTCGTCTGTCGCGCAGAAAACGCGATAAATCAGGAGCCAGCAGCGTGCTGAGGATCGGACCGTTTCGTTTCCCTGGCGCCTTTATTCAGCAACTGGCAAATGGTCGCTGGCATGTACTGCGGAGAACAACCCGCAACCGGTATCCGATCGAAGTGGTCAGCATCCCTCTGGCGGTACCGCTGACTGAAGCTTTCCGCGCAGAGCTGCCGAGACTGATGGATGAACGTATGCCTGAGGTGATGCGGCAGAATCTGCAAAACCAGCTGAGGTTGATTCTTTCACGATGAAACACCCACAAATCCGTGCCGCCGTTCTGGCGGCGCTTAAACGTAACATTATCGAACAGGTCACCTGGTTTGACGGTCGCCCTGGCTTCCTTGACGAAGAGGATCTTCCGGCAGTGGCGGTATACCTGACGGATGCGCGCGCCTCGGACGACAACATCGATGAAGATATGTGGTCTGCACTGCTGCATATCGAGGTTTTCCTGAAAGCGAAAGAGCCTGATTCCGCTCTGGATGCCTGGATGGAAGAGAAAGTGTATCCCGCTCTGGGTGATATCCCCGAGCTGCTTCCCCTCATCGAATTGATGAACGCAAGCGGTTATGACTATCAACGCGATGATGAAGCGATGATGTGGGGATCGGCCGATCTCAGCTACTCAATCAGCTATGTAATGTGAGGACTTTATGACCACACCAAACCCTCTGGCGCCAACGAAAGGCGCTGGTACAACGCTGTGGGTTTATGCCGGAAGCGGTGACCCATTTGCGAACCCAGTTTCGGATGTAGGCTGGTTCCGCCTGGCAAAGATTAAAGACATCCAGCCTGGCGAACTGACAGCAGAGTCAGAAGACGATACCTACGTCGACGATGACAATCCTGACTGGACTTCGACCATGCAGGGCCAGAAATCTGCCGGCGAAACCAGCTTCACTCTGGCCTGGTTACCTGGTGAGAGCGGGCAACAGGAGCTGGTGAACTGGTTCGATGAGGGCGCTGTTAAAGGGTACAAAATTAAGTATCCGAACGGCGTTGTCGATGCCTTTAAAGGATGGGTGAGCAGCCTTGGCAAGACCGTTACGTCTAAAGAGACGATGACGCGAACCGTAAAAATCACCAACAACGGTAAGCCGTCACTCGCTGAAGACAGCGGTTCGGTACCGATTGGCGTAACGGGGATCACCCTGGATAAAGCCACGGCTGCTGTTGCTGTTGGCGCGACCACTCAGCTGGTGGCATCGGTGCTGCCAGCCAGTGCTTCCGATTCCTCGTTCCGGGTTGCAACCTCTGACCCGTCTAAGGCAACGGTCACCGTCAGCGGCAATACCCTGACTGTCACCGGCGTGGCGGCAGGTACCGTAGAAATCATCGTTATGAGCAATGACGGTAACTTTGTGGCGATCTGCAAAGTGACTGTTTCCTGATAACCGGGGCGTCAGCCCCGTTCCTGGAGTAGATAATGTTTCTAAAAAGCGAACTGCTTGAAAGTAACGGCAGCAGTGTCACATTGTTCCAGCTGTCAGCATTACAGCGTATTGAACACCTTGAATACCTGAAACAGATGGAAGCAGTTGAAGGGGGCGATATTCAGGCGGCCGTTACACTCACCGTGAAGAGTGGGGCTTATCTGGTGGCGATGTCTCTCTGGCATGGTCATTCCCTGAAAGGCTCTCAGGGCGATAATGCAGCGGCAGAAGTGGCAAAAATTCAGGATGAAGTCATGCAGACCTGGCCGGCTGAACTTATTGCCGAAGCTGAATATAAGGTAAAACTCCTGTCTGGCATGATTGCACCTGTAACGGATGATCCGGAAGAGCCTGGCGAAGAACAGAATGAGCCAGCCGAACCCGTTACGGCGGAAAAGCCCTCGCCAGCGAGCTGATATTTGCCATGAAACTGGCGCGTGAGTTCGGTCGCCCTGACTGGCGCGCCATGCTTGCTGGCATGTCTTCTACGGAATATGGCGACTGGAAAATCTTCTACCGGGACAACTACTTTCATGATGCGCAGCTGGATGCTCATTTCTCCGGCCTGCTCTACACCATATCAACCCTGTTTTTCGCCGATCCGGAATTAACCCCCGACAGTTTCAGCATTCTTTCTCCTGCATCGGATCCTGTCGATATCGATGGGCCTGGCGATGAGACGCTGATGGCAAAGGCAGCAGGAATTTCAGGAGGCGTACGCTATGGCCCAGACGGCAGTCGGTGATCTGGTCGTTAACCTTGACGTTAACTCGACGAAATTCACTGAACAGATCAGCTACGTTAAAAAAGAATTTAAGCAGACGGGTGATGCGGCAAATGATGCAGCGTTGCGAATGCAGCAGTCATTTACCCGCCAGGAGAGTGCCGCCCGTAAGGCCGGGATATCTGTCGGGCAATATAACGCTGCAATGCGTATGCTCCCGGCGCAGTTTACTGATATTGCGACCCAGCTGGCAGGGGGGCAGAGTCCGTGGCTTATCCTTCTCCAGCAGGGTGGCCAGGTGAAGGACTCCTTCGGCGGTATTATTCCAACGTTCCGCGCGCTGCTGGGCACTATCTCCCCGGTTATGGTGGGCGTTACGGCGCTTTCTGCCGCAACAGGGGCATTGTTCTATGCATGGTATGCCGGTTCGTCAACGCTGTCTGATTTCAACAAGACACTGGTGCTATCAGGGAATTCAGCGGGGCTGACCGCCGACAGAATGCTGGTTCTGGCACGAAACGGGCAGGCCGCAGGGCTGACATTCAACCAGACCAGCGAAGCGCTGACTGAGCTGGTCAATGCGGGTGTCCGTGCGGGTTCCCGCTTTGATGATATGAGCCAGGCGGTTGCGCGCTTTACTGACGCTTCAGGTGTGCCGGTTGATAAGGTTGCGGCCGCGTTTGGAAAACTGACCTCAGACCCGACCTCCGGGCTGATTGCCATGGCCCAGCAATTTCACAATGCGACTGCTGAGCAGATAGCTTATGTGGCGCAATTGCAGCGGGCCGGTGATGAAGCAGCTGCCCTGCAAGCGGCAAACGATGCTGCGACCTCCGGGTTTAACGAGCAGACAAAATCGCTCCGTGACAACATGGGAACGATTGAGTCATCGGCAGACAGCCTGAAGCGTGCCTTTAAATCGATGTGGGATGCGGCACTGGATATCGGCCGCCCTGACACTGCACAGGAGATGGTGGCAAAGGCAGAAGCCGCTTTCAAAAAGGCAGATGAAATCTGGAACCTGCGTAAGGGTGATCGTTATGTGAATGATGAGGCGCGCGCCCGGTTCTGGAACGACAGGGAAACGGCCAGACTGGCGCTCGATATGGCGCAGCAGCAGGCGGGTGTTGCCAAAGCGAACGAAGAGAATGCATCGCGAGAAGCGACTGCGGAATCTGACCGCCAAAAGTACGCCGCGCAGGCCCAGGCCAATTACGCCAAAACACAAAGTGCCCTGGAAAAGTACACGGCCCGCCAGAATGAGCTTAACAAGGCTCTGAAGGATGGCCGTATCCTCCAGGCCGACTACAACATTAACCTGGCTGCGGCAAAAAAAGAGTATGAGGATACTCTCAAGAAACCGTCGAAAAGGACCGCAGCGGTCAGAACGCCAGCCGGCACTCGGGCGACCGATACCGCCACCGCACAGACGATGGAGCTTGAGACGCAGTTACGCACACTGCAAGAGCACAAAGGTATCAATGACACTATCAGCCAGCAGCGGCAGGAGCTCTGGCGGCAGCAGGCCCGCTTCTCCGTTCTGGAAGAGGCCGCAAAAAAACGCACCCTCTCTGTGGAAGAAAAATCCCTGCTGGCCAGTAAGGATGAAGTGCTTTCGCGCGCGGAGATGAATGCAAAACTGGGTGATCAGATTGCCGCTCAGGAACGCCTTAACCGTCTTCAGGATACTTCACAAAAATACGTCACCCAGATGGGCGAGAAAACCCGCGCGCTGGTGGCGGGCGGGAGTATGGGGAGTCGGGCAGCGCAACGTCAGAATGAAGAGGCTCAACTCCGGCAGGGCTGGATGAATGCGGGCGGGTCAGATACTGATCCGGGTTATCAGAATGAGTTGACTGCACTGAAAAATTATTACGCTGAACAGGATAACCTGCGCGGGGACTGGCTTTCTGGCGCGAAATCGGCATGGGCGGATTATGCCGATTCTGCTGCTGATGCCTACGGGCAAATGAAGTCGTTTGCCACGAGTACGTTTGACGGTATCGGGCAGAATATGGCGGATATGCTCACGACCGGGAAAGCCAACTGGGGTGATTTTACGCGGTCAACCTTATCCATGCTCACTCAAATCCTGATGAAGCAGGCGATGGCAGGTCTGGTCAGCTCCGCCACAACAGCGATGGGATTTGATGGCGGCGGATACACTGGCTCAGGTGGGAAGTATGAGCCTGCCGGCATCGTTCACCGCGGCGAGTTCGTATTCACAAAAGAAGCAACGAGCCGGATCGGGGTCTCTAATCTGTACCGCATGATGAAAGGGTATGCCACGGGTGGTCTTGTAGGCGGAAGTGGTGCAGTACCAGCCGCAACGCCTTTTGGTGTGCGCGTTTATGCGCCCGTTACCGTTGAAAATGCCTCTGCGGGAACGCAGCAACAAGGCGATGGTGACCGCCTGGGTAAGGCATATCAGCAGGTCATCAATAAGTCTGTCAGTGATGGCATTGCTCAGGCTATCCGTCCTGGCGGACTCATCTGGAATGCCAATAATCGCAGGTAAAATTTATGGCTTTAGAGACATTCACCTGGGGCATTAAGGCATCCAGCCAGCCCACGCTCGGCAGTAAAGACTCGGTGCGAAAAGCGCAATTTGGGGATGGTTATGCCCAGGTCAGTGGGTCTGGGCTGAATGACGAAATGCTCACCTATGAGTTTTCGTTTTCCGGTGATCCACAAACCGCGATGCAGATACATGCTTTTCTGCGCCGACACAAAACGAAGTCGTTTATCTTCACACCACCTTTCGGTGATAAAGCGTTGTGGCGTGTCGAACCTGACAGCCTGAAACAGTCGCTGAAAAACGTCAAAGTGATGACCATTACAGCAACCTTCGAGCAGGCGTTCGCACCATGAGTCTTAATGCAGATTATCAAAAGCTTGAGCCGGGCAATCACGTCCGGCTTTTTTCTGTCGACGGTACGGCGTTCGGCATGTCAGATGTCCTGAATTTTCATTCGCATAATATCGCGCACACCCCAGAGGAGATTGATGCTGCTGGTGGTGATGAAAGTAAACTACCCGCGAAGTCTATCTGGTGGCAGGGGCAGGAATATAAGGCCTGGCCGTGTCAGGTGGAAGGCATTGAAGCCACCACTGACGGTACCAGTCCTCAGCCAAAACTGACAGTGGCTAATCTGGACAGCTCTATCACTTCGCTTTGCCTGGCATACGATGACCTGCTACAGGCAAAAGTCAGTATCCACGACACGCTGGCGCAGTACCTGGATGCCAGAAACTATCAGGAAGGTAATCCCTCAGCGGATCCGACACAGGAAAAACTGAAGGTCTTCTACATCGATGCAAAATCCACAGAAACGAATGAGCAGGTGGAGTTCACGCTTTCCAGCCCTATGGATTTGCAGGGGCTAATGATCCCTACGCGGCAGCTTCATTCCCTGTGCACCTGGTGCATACGGAACAAGTATCGCACCGGCGATGGCTGCGATTATGCCGGGACCAACTATTTCGACAAAAACAACAACCCGGTAAGCGACCCTTCACTTGATGAATGCAACGGAACACTTTCTGCCTGCAAACTGCGTCATGGTGAAGGTAATGAGCTTCCATTCGGAGGCTTCCCCGGAACGTCATTAATCAGGAGCTGATATGCGTCAGAAAACCATCGATGCGATTATGGCGCATGCTGCAGTTGAATATCCTCGTGAGTGCTGTGGAGTCGTAGCTCAGAAAAGCCGTGTTGAGCGGTATTTCCCATGCCGTAACCTTGCCGAAGCGCCGGAGGACAATTTTGTCCTTTGCATCGAAGACTACGCAGCTGCTGAGGACTGGGGAACGGTGATCGCCATCGTTCACAGTCACCCTGACGCCACAACGCAACCGAGCGAACTGGATAAAGCGCAATGCGACGCAACGCTTTTACCCTGGCATATTGTGAGCTGGCCGGAGGGGGATTTACGCACCATCCAACCACGCGGAGAACTGCCGCTGCTGGAGCGTCCGTTTGTGCTTGGACACTTCGACTGCTGGGGGCTGGTAATGAGCTATTTCCGGCAAACGCATGGCATTGAATTGCACGATTATCGTGTGGATTATCCCTGGTGGGAAAACGACTATCCGGACAACTTCTATCAGGATTGCTGGTATGAGTGCGGATTCCGTGAATTCGACGGGCCACCGAAACCCGGCGATATGGTGATCATGCAGGTCCAGGCCGATAAGTGGAATCACGCGGGAATTCTGCTGGAGGGCAATATGCTGCTGCATCACCTGTACGGACACCTAAGCCAGCGCGTGCCGTATGGTGGCTACTGGCAGGAAAGGACGATGAAGATCGTCAGATATAAAACGCTTCTATAGCCCACTCAGGTGGGTTTTTTTAAACCCCGCATTTCACCGCGCACCGCACGCGCAATTCAAACCAAGAAACTTTCAGGATGCACCTTGAGGAACCGGCTGGCTGTCGGAGCCTTCTTGGGGCCGTTTTCCTGTGCGACAAGGTTCATCACTAAAAGGTATTCCGATATGCAATATCCAACCGTATCTGTAAACGGCATTTCCGTTCGTGTCGATAATGAAGGTCGCTATAACCTGAACGATCTTCATGCGGCAGCTGTAGCAAACGGTCAGGCTACTGAGTCGCAAAGGCCTGGTGCCTTCATGCAGAGTATGCAGGTTAAGCGTTTTGTACGAACATTAAGCGATGCAATGAAAGTTGCATCGGTCAAAGTTGTCAAAGGTGGTACTGAGCAAGGCACCTGGGGTCTTGAGTTGGTCGCTATACGCTATGCAGCATGGCTGAATCCATTGTTCGAAATCAAAGTCTATGAAACATTTCAGATGGTGATAAGAAAAGGCATAGATGCCATGTCACGCCTTAACAAAATCGACCATGTGATTAACACCGAAACCAAAGCGATTAGCCAATGTGCCAGCCAGATGGCAAAGTGGGGTGTTGGTGGCCGCAAGCGGCTTCTACACACAGCACGGGAGCGCGTAGCTGATGAAGTACAGATGTATCTCCCCGGTATTTAAAGGGCGCGTGAACCAAGACAACATTCGGTTTTGCTACCGCTCGATCCCTGCTACTCTTTTGGCAAAATTGACCAAAGGGGATAGGGATATGAAAAGAATTTTAGTTTTTACCTCCATCTTAATGGTTGCTGGTTGTGCAACTAAGCCGGTGACAAATGAACAAGCACAGGATGTTCCTGCAAAACAGGTTATCAACAATACACTGCTAGTTAAAAAAGAAGGGACTGGTAAGGTAATAATCAAACGCGACTCTGGTTTTATGGGCAGCGCCTGCATGACCCGAGTTTATGTTGATGGCAAGGAGGTTGCAGACTTAGACACAGCTCAAAAGGTAACGGTCTATCCCAAAATTGGAGATCATATCTTTAGCGCTTGGCCCAAAGGTATGTGTGGCGGAGGCATGAGCGAACAGTCGGGTAAGGTGACAGATACTGGGGTATTGATGTTTAGAGTTGGTTACGGAACCAACGGTGATTTTGGTATCTACCCTACAGCATTTTGAATGCAGCAATTATATATAACCTCGCTCAGGCGGGGTTTTTTATTTTTAAGAGGTTTATATGTCTGAAGTAATGACTCGAATTGAACTCGGCGGCGAACCCGGGAAAATATTTGGTAAAACTCATTGGCGACTTATCAGTAAAGTTTCTGAAGCAGGTGTAGCACTCGCAAAAACAATCTCCGGGTTTGAAAGTTATATGGTAAACAGCAAGCGTCGCGGACTAACCTTTGCCATTTTTAAAGGAAAGAAAAACATAGGAGTTGATGACCTAGGGTTTCCGGTAACTGGTGAAGTGGTCAGGATTGTACCGGTTATCATCGGAAGCAAAAAGGCTGGTGTACTTCAGACAATATTGGGTGCTGTTATTGTTGCAGTAGGTGCGATTGCTACATTTGGTTTTGCCCAGGCTTGGGGTGTAAATGTAATGATGGCTGGTGGAGCTATGATGGCGGGTGGTATTGTCCAGATGCTATCTCCTCAGCCAGCAGGATTAGCCAGCAAACAAAGCGCAGATAATCGCGCATCCTACGCATTCGGTGGTGTAACAAACACCGCGGCGCAAGGCTACCCAGTACCGCTCCTTTATGGTAAGCGTCGAATCGGCGGAGCGATTATTTCTGCCGGAATTTATGTAGAAGATCAGCAGTAGATAGCAAACCTTTTTTCTGGCCACCTTCTGGTGGTTTTTTTTATGGGCGCAATATGGCTACAGATAAAATGTTAAAGGGCCGCAAGGGCGGCAGCTCAAGTTCCCGAACCCCTACTGAACAGCCTGATGATCTGCAATCTGTAGCGAAGGCAAAAATCCTCGTTGCGCTTGGCGAAGGGGAGTTTGCAGGGCAGCTAACTGGCAAAGATATCTACCTGGACGGAACGGCGCTGGAGAATGCCGACGGTTCCCAAAACTTTAGCGGCGTGACGTGGGAGTTTCGCGCAGGAACGCAGGCGCAAAAATATATTCAGGGTATTCCCGGTACCGAAAACGAAATCAGCGTAGGAACTGAGGTATCAAGCGCTACTGCCTGGACGCGCACCTTTACCAATACGCAGCTTTCAGCGGTTCGCCTGCGTCTGAAATGGCCCTCGCTTTTCAAACAGGAGGACGACGGCGATCTGGTGGGTTACTCGGTCAATTATGCGATTGACCTGCAGATGGACGGCGGCACATGGCAGACGGTACTCAATACCAGCGTGACCGGCAAAACGACGTCTGGTTATGAGCGCAGCCACCGTATCGATTTACCGCAGGCTGGCAGCACCTGGACAATACGCCTGCGTAAGATTACATCTGACGCCAACAGCGCGAAGATCGGCGACACGATGACGCTGCAGAGCTTCACTGAGGTTATTGACGCCAAGTTACGATATCCAAACACAGCGTTACTCTACATCGAATTCGATTCAAGCCAGTTTAACGGCTCTATCCCGCAGATCTCCTGCGAGCCACGCGGCCGTGTTATCCGCGTTCCTGATACCTATGACCCTGAAACCCGCACTTATAGCGGTACATGGACCGGGGCGTTTAAATGGGCATGGACGGATAACCCGGCGTGGGTTTTTTACGATCTGGTTGTTTCTGACCGGTTCGGCCTCGGTCACCGGTTGACTGCTGCGAACATCGATAAATGGACGCTTTATCAGGTTGCCCAGTATTGCGATCAGATGGTACCAGACGGCAAGGGGGGCAACGGTACCGAACCACGTTATACCTGTAACGTGTACATCCAGGACCGGAACGACGCCTACACAGTCCTGCGTGATTTTGCTGCTATCTTCCGTGGTATGACCTACTGGGGCGGGGACCAGATTGTTGCCATGGCTGACATGCCGCGCGATGTTGATTACAGCTACACGCGCGCTAACGTTGTTGGCAGTCGCTTCACCTATTCGAGCAGCACCACGAAAAGCCGCTACACCACAGCGCTGGTATCATGGTCTGATCCCGGTAATGCTTACGCCGACGCGATGGAGCCGGTATTTGAGCAGGCGCTGGTGGCGCGGTACGGTTTCAATCAACTGGAAATGACAGCTATCGGCTGTACCAGGCAGTCTGAAGCAAACCGAAAGGGGCGCTGGGGTATTCTCACCAACAACAAGGATCGCGTTGTTTCGTTTGATGTCGGGCTGGACGGCAACATTCCTCAGCCGGGCTACATCATCGCCGTGGCAGACGAGCTGCTTTCCGGAAAGGTTATGGGCGGACGCATCAGTGCCGTTAACGGTCGCGTTATCAAACTTGACCGCGTAGCAGATGCGGCAGCAGGTGATCGCCTTATTCTCAACCTACCTTCCGGTGCATCGCAGAGCAGGACCATTCAGGCCGTGAACGGTGAATCAGTCACAGTCACCACGGCATACAGTGAGACGCCACAGGTCGAAGCTGTTTGGGTGGTTGAATCTGACGAGCTTTACGCGCAGCAGTACCGCGTTGTCAGCGTAAGCGATAATGATAATGGCACATTCTCGATCACGGCCGCTTGGCACGATCCGGATAAATATGCCCGTATCGATACTGGCGCAATTATCGACCAGCGGCCAATAAGTGTAATACCTCCTGGTAATCAGTCCCCGCCAGCCAACATCGTAATCAGCTCGTTTTCTGTTGTTCAGCAGAATATCAGCGTCGAGACCATGCGCGTCAGCTGGGACCAGGCGCAGAACGCTATCGCCTATGAGGGGCAGTGGCGCCGCAACGACGGAAACTGGGTGAACATGCCTCGCAGCTCCACCACGTCATTTGACGTCCCGGGGATTTATGCCGGGCGCTACCTGGTGCGCGTGCGCGCAATTAATGCCGCTGAAATTTCCTCAGGATGGGGATATTCAGAAGAGAAGACACTGACCGGCAAAGTAGGTAATCCGCCTAAGC
>NZ_JBIMQP010000017.1:0-72791 GCF_043945315.1 Enterobacter cloacae complex sp. 2024EL-00227 | reverse complement strand
TGTCGTACTCAACGTGAGAGGTGTTGATGGTGATACCACGAGCTTTTTCTTCTGGTGCGTTATCGATCTGGTCGAATGCACGAGCAGAACCACCGTAGGTTTTTGCCAGAACGGTAGTGATTGCAGCGGTCAGCGTTGTTTTACCATGGTCAACGTGGCCGATAGTACCGACGTTAACGTGCGGTTTTGTACGTTCAAACTTTTCTTTAGACATCGATTGTCCCTCTAAGACACGGATAAATCGGTGATATCACCACATCAACCAGGCGAAATGCCTGAATTGTTGAATACAGTAAAATTGAAACAGAGAGAAACGGGAAGGAGAAGTGAAGTGGTGCTGATACCCAGAGTCGAACTGGGGACCTCACCCTTACCAAGGGTGCGCTCTACCAACTGAGCCATATCAGCACGTATTGGAGCGGGCAGCGGGAATCGAACCCGCATCATCAGCTTGGAAGGCTGAGGTAATAGCCATTATACGATGCCCGCATCCTGAAACTCGGCTACCCAGTTCTTTCTGTAACAAAAAAAGAGATTTCTCTCTTTTTCAGTTTGAGCTGGCTAATTTTTCCAACCAGCTCCGGCGGCATTTACGCTGCCAGAAAGTGGTGGTGGGGGAAGGATTCGAACCTTCGAAGTCTGTGACGGCAGATTTACAGTCTGCTCCCTTTGGCCGCTCGGGAACCCCACCGGACTTGATGGTGCCGACTACCGGAATCGAACTGGTGACCTACTGATTACAAGTCAGTTGCTCTACCTACTGAGCTAAGTCGGCATCAAGTAGCGCGCATTCTATGGATACCTGCGCGGTCATGCAACTAAAAATTTGCATAAAACGTTCTTTCGCTCACATTTTATGCTAACAGCGTGTTGAGCGCTGTAAAAGTAGTCATTCACGGTCAAATAATCAACATGTAAGGGGTATTTGCACTGTAAACACCGTAGCGTGACGGCCTCCGCGTAACGCAGCGCTTTCCATCTTTTTTCTTATTATTCCTGTCATCTGGTGTTAACCTCCTGCCCATTGTCCAAAATTAACTGTGTGATGAGCCACGATCCGGCAGTTTCATGCTGGCTCACTGAAGCATGCTTATGAGCAAAAAAGAGCAAACGTTAATGACGCCTTATCTTCACTTTAACCGCAGCCAGTGGGCTGCCCTGCGTGATTCCGTCCCTATGACGCTGACGGAAGGTGAAATCGCACGGTTAAAAGGGATAAACGAAGATCTGTCCCTTGAAGAAGTGGCAGAAATTTATCTCCCCCTCTCGCGCTTGCTTAACTTCTATATCAGCTCGAACCTGCGTCGTCAGGCGGTGCTGGAGCAGTTTCTCGGGACGAACGGTCAACGCATTCCTTATATCATCAGTATCGCAGGCAGCGTGGCCGTGGGTAAAAGCACCACCGCACGCGTCCTGCAGGCACTGTTGAGCCGCTGGCCGGAACACCGCAGCGTGGAGCTGATCACGACCGACGGCTTCCTGCATCCGAACGAAGTATTAAAAGAACGCGGGCTGATGAAGAAGAAAGGCTTCCCGCTCTCTTATGATATGCACCGTCTGGTGAAATTTGTCTCCGATCTGAAATCCGGCGTGCCTCACGTGACGGCGCCGGTCTATTCGCACCTGATCTACGATCGCATCCCGGGTGGGGATAAGACGGTGGTCCAGCCGGATATTCTCATTCTGGAAGGTCTCAACGTGCTGCAAAGCGGCATGGACTATCCTCACGATCCGCATCACGTCTTTGTCTCGGATTTCGTCGATTTCTCTATTTATGTCGATGCGCCGGAAGACCTGCTGCAGAACTGGTACATCAACCGCTTCCTGAAGTTCCGTGAAGGGGCATTCACCGATCCGGATTCCTATTTCCACCACTATGCTCAGCTTTCTGAAGAAGAAGCGATCAATGTGGCGACGGGGCTGTGGAATGAGATCAACTATGTGAATCTTAAAGAGAACATCCTGCCGACGCGCGAGCGTGCGAGCCTGATCCTCACCAAGAGCGAGAAGCACGCCGTCGACCAGATTCGCCTGCGGAAATAATAAAGCAGACATAAAAAAACCGGCTTAGCGCCGGTTTTTTTCGTTATGCGTGTGGTTTCTCGCCATTTTCATCCTGATCGACCGCGAAGCAGGCCACCAGCTGACCCCCATACTCCTTTAACTGCGGCTGTAGCTGGGTGCAGGGGCCAAAGCGGCGGCTGCAGCGGGCGTTGAATGCACATCCCGGCGGCGGATTCAGCGGGCTTGGCAGCTCTCCCGTCAGCTTTATGCGCTCACGACGATCGTCCGGGTTCAGACGCGGCGTCGCAGACAGCAGCGCCTGGGTGTACGGGTGACGAGGGTTATTAAAGATCTGGTCTTTGGTCCCCTTCTCCACGCAGCGACCCAGGTACATCACCATCACTTCATCGGCAATATGCTCCACCACCGACAGGTCGTGGGAGATGAACACGTAAGAGAGCCCCAGCTCCTGCTGGAGATCCATCATCAGGTTCAGCACTTGCGCCCGCACGGAGACGTCTAGCGCCGACACCGGCTCATCGGCAATCACCACGTCCGGGTCAAGCATCAGACCGCGCGCGATGGCGATACGCTGGCGCTGGCCGCCGGAGAACATGTGCGGGTAGCGGTCATAGTGCTCGGTTTTGAGGCCGACCTTCGCCATCATCGCCAGCGCTTTTTCACGGCGCTGCTCTTTGCTCAGATTGCTGTTAATCAGCAGCGGCTCTTCCAGAATCTGCCCCACCTTTTTACGCGGGTTCAGCGAACCATACGGGTTCTGGAACACAATCTGGATTTTCTGGCGACGCAGCTTCTGCGCCTGCGGGTCGTGCTTGAGCAGATCCTGCCCCTGATAATAGAGCTCGCCGCCGGTCGGCACTTCAATCATCGTCAGCAGACGGCCCAGCGTGGATTTCCCGCAGCCGGACTCCCCCACCACCGCCAGCGTTTTACCGCGTTCGAGGTTAAAGGAGACGCCGTCCAGCGCTTTCACCAGGCGTTCAGGGGCAAACAGCCCCTTCTTCACCGGGTAATATTTTTTCAGGTCGATGGCCTGCAACAGCGGCTGTTGCGTGGTGGCCTGTTGCGTACTCATAGTGTTGGCCTCCCGGCATCATCGAGTGGGTAGTGGCATTTCGACTGACGACCGTCAGCCAGCTGGTTCAGCTCTGGTTCTTCCGCCCGGCATTTGTCCGTCGCATACGGACAGCGCGGATTGAGCAGACAGCCCTGCGGACGGTCATATTTGCCCGGCACCACACCCGGCAGCGACGCCAGACGCGCTTTATCCTGAGCAAACTCCGGCAGCGCGCGTAAAAGCGCCTGGGTATACGGGTGACGCGGCGCGCGGAAGATATCGTGTGAATTTCCGGTCTCGACCACCTGGCCGGCATACATCACGATGATTTTGTGCGCAGCTTCAGCCACCAGCGCCAGATCGTGCGTAATCAGCACCAGCGCCATGTTCTCTTTCTGCTGCAGCTCCAGCAGCAGCTCGATGATCTGTGCCTGGATGGTCACGTCAAGCGCCGTCGTCGGTTCATCCGCAATCAGCAGCTTTGGCCGACAGGCAATCGCCATGGCGATCATCACGCGCTGGCTCATCCCGCCTGAAAGCTGGTGCGGGTAAACGTCCAGACGCGATGCCGGGTCAGGAATGCCCACCTGGTTCAGCAGGTCGATCGCCCGCTGACGACGCGTTTTCTTATTCCCGCCCTGATGCACCTTGATTGCTTCCATAATCTGGAAACCGACGGTGTAGCACGGGTTCAGGCTGGTCATCGGATCCTGGAAAATCATCGCCACTTCCGCGCCCACCAGCTGGCGGCGCTGTTTCTCAGAAATGCGCTTCAGGTCCTGACCGTTGAACTGCAGGTTTTCCGCCATCACGCGGCCCGGGTAATCAATCAGCCCCATGATCGCCAGCGAGCTCACTGACTTACCGGAACCGGACTCCCCGACAATGCCAACCACTTCGCCCTGATTTACGCTATAGCTGATGCGGTCCACGGCGCGAAACGGGGTGCCTTCATCGCCGAAGTGCACCGATAATTTATCTATATTTAATAACGCCATCTCGTGCCTCTTACTGCTTCAGTTTGGGATCAAGCGCATCACGCAGGCCATCACCCATCAGGTTAAATGCCAGCACCGTCAGCAGGATTGCCAGACCCGGGAAGGTGACAACCCACCAGGCGCTTTGTGCGAACTGCAACACGTCGGAGAGCATGGTGCCCCACTCCGGTGTTGGCGGCTGCGCACCCATGCCCAGGAAGCCAAGAGCGGCCATATCAAGAATGGCGTTAGAGAAACCGAGCGACGCCTGAACGATCAGCGGCGCAAGGCAGTTAGGGAAGATATTGACGAACATCTGGCGCATCGCACCGGCACCCGCCACGCGAGAGGCGGTGACGTAATCGCGGTTCACTTCCACCAGCACCGCCGCACGGGTTAAACGCACATAGTGAGGAAGCGCCACGAACGTCAGCGCCAGGGCGGCGTTACCGATCGACGGACCGAAGATCGCCACCAGCACCAGGGCCAGCAGCAGGCTTGGCAGCGCCAGCATGATGTCGACGATACGCATGATGATGTTATCAACGATACCGCCGAAGTAGCCGGCAACCAGACCCAGTACGATCCCCATAATCAGGGATAACACCACCACCAGGCAGCCGACCAGCAGCGACAGGCGCGCACCGTACATCAGACGCGACAGCACATCGCGGCCCACATCATCGGTCCCCAGCAGGTGCGCCAGGCTACCGCCATCCTGCCAGGCAGGCGGGGCGAGCAGCGCATCGCGGAACTGATCCGCCGGGTTATACGGCGCGAGGACGTTCGCAAACACCGCAATCAGGATCATGATAGCGACATACACCAGCCCCACCACCGCGCCTTTGTTGCGCTTGAAGTAGTGCCAGAACTCCTGCATCGGCGTCATCGGAACCGGTGCAGCAACAACTTTGTTTTCAGAAACCTGTGACATGATGGCCCCTTACTTCTTATGACGAATACGCGGGTTCACCACGCCGTACAGCAAATCGACCAGCAGGTTGACGAGGATAATCATCGTCGCGACCAGCAGCACACCGCCCTGCACCACCGGATAGTCACGGCGTTGCAGCGCGTCAATCAGCCAGCGACCCAGGCCCGGCCAGGAGAAGATGGTTTCGGTCAGGATCGCCCCCGCCAGCAATGTCCCCACCTGGAGACCGATAACGGTCACCACCGGCAGCATGGCGTTACGCAGCGCATGGACGATGATAACGCGCATACGCGTCAGGCCCTTGGCGCGCGCGGTGCGGATATAATCCTCACCCAGCACTTCCAGCATCGATGAACGGGTCATACGCACGATCACCGCCAGAGGAATGGTGCCCAGCACCATGGCAGGCAGGATCATATGCGCGACGGCATCCATGAAGTTGCCCTCTTCGCCCCAGATAGCCGTATCAATCAGCATAAAGCCGGTGAGCGGGTTGGTGTCATCCAGGAAGACCATATCGCTGACGCGCCCGGAGACCGGTGTCAGGTTAAGCTGCACCGAGACCAGCATGATCAGCATCATGCCCCACCAGAAGATAGGCATGGAGTAGCCGGTCAGCGCCAGGCCCACAGCGGTGTGGTCAAAAATAGAGCCACGCTTAACGGCAGCCAGTACCCCGACAGGAATACCCACCGCGGTGGCGAAAATCATGGCGCAGACGCCAAGCTCCAGCGTCGCTTTAAAACGCGGCACGAACTCGTCCCACACCGGAAGACGGCTTTTCAGTGAAATCCCTAAATCACCGTGCAGCACGCCCCAGATATAGTGGAGATACTGCTGCCACATTGGCTTATCGAGGCCGAGTTCAGCCAGCAGCTGTGCATGGCGCTCAGGGGAAATACCACGCTCGCCCGCCATAATCATTACCGGGTCGCCGGGGATCATATGGACGAAGGCAAAAGTGAGAAGGGTGATACCGATAAACGTGGGGATAACAAGTCCCAGACGTCGGAGGATGAACTGCAACATAACCCGGATTCTCTCTGATGACGCACGACCAGTGGCGTGACGTCTGTATTGCTCACAAATCTTATCCCCTCTCCTTTCAGAGAGAGAATTAAGCACTGCTGCCGGGTGGCGCTACGCTTACCCGGCCTACATACCGTAGGCCAGTGCAAGCGCAGCGCCGCCTGGCGTTGCTTTTAATTATTCAACCGATACGTTTTCGAAGTGGTGTTTGCCCAGTGGATCAACCACGTAGCCTTTCACTTCTTTACGCACTGGCTCGTACACGGTGGAGTGAGCAACAATCAGCGCCGGAGCCTGATCGTGCATAACAACCTGCGCCTGCTTGTACAGTTCAATACGTTTGTTGTGATCGTCGGTCGCACGCGCCGGCTGGATCAGGTCTTCAAACGGCTTGTAGCACCAGCGAGAGTAGTTAGAACCGTCTTTCGCTGCAGCACAGCTGAACAGGGTGGCGAAGAAGTTGTCCGGATCCCCGTTGTCACCGGTCCAGCCCATCATCACTGCCTGGTGCTCACCCGCTTTGGCGCGCTTCAGGTACTCGCCCCACTCGTAGGTCACAATCTTGGCCTGTACGCCAATCTTCGCCCAGTCAGCCTGAACCATTTCTGCCATACGGCGTGCGTTCGGGTTGTACGGACGCTGTACCGGCATCGCCCACAGCTCAACGGTGAAGCCTTTATCCTGGCCCGCTTCTTTCAGCAGCGCTTTCGCTTTCTCAGGATCGTAGGAGTAATCTTTAACGTCGTCGTTATAGCCCCACATGGTTGGTGGGATCAGGTTTTTGGCTGCAACGCCAGCGCCCTGGTAAACCGCCTTGATAATCGCTTCTTTGTTCACCGCGTAGGTCAGCGCCTGACGCACTTTCACGTCATCAAACGGTTTCTTCTCGGTGTTGAAGGAGAGATAGCCCACGTTCAGGCCAGCCTGCTCCAGCAGGTTGATGTTCTTATCCTGCTTCATGCGGGCGATGTCAGCCGGGTTCGGGTATGGCATCACCTGGCATTCGTTTTTCTGCAGTTTTGCATAACGTACTGACGCATCCGGCGTGATGGAGAAGACCAGACGATCAATCTTCGGCTTGGTGCCCCAGTAGCCTTCGAATGCTTTATACAGAATACGGGAGTCTTTCTGGTACTGCAGCAGCTGGAATGGACCGGTACCGATTGGGTTCAGGTCGACTTTTTCCGGCGTACCGGCTTTCAGCATGTTGTCCGCGTACTCTTTGGACAGAATTGAGGCGAAGTCCATGGCCAGGTCAGCCAGGAACGGTGCTTCCGGACGCGTCAGCACGAACTGAACGGTATTATCGTCCACTTTTTTCACTTCAGAGATCAGATCCGGCAGACCCATCCCTTCGAAGTATTCATAGCTGCCGCCAGAGACTTTGTGGTACGGGTTCTGAGCATTTTTCTGACGGTCGAAGGAGAACACAACGTCGTCGGCGTTAAAGTCGCGCGTTGGTTTGAATTCTTTGCTGTCCTGCCACTTCACGCCCTTGCGCAGGTGGAAGGTGTAGGTTTTACCGTCTTCGCTGACGTCCCACTTCTCGGCCAGACCCGGAATCACTTCCGTGGTGCCGGTTTTGAATTCAACCAGACGGTTATAGATCGGTACAGAGCTTGCGTCGTAAGTCGTACCAGAGGTAAAGAGCTGTGGGTTAAAGCCTTCCGGCGAGCCTTCAGAACAGTAAACCAGGGTTTTTGCCTGTACGCTTGCTGCCACGGTCATAGCCACCAGGCTCAGACCAAGCTTCAGCATCCCTGACTTCTTCAAGGAAATACTCATTATTCTGCTCCAATGTGATGTTTTGCTTTGTTGTGTTACGCCGCCAGACCTTTATTTATTTTTTACCCGGTCCGGTCGGAGGTGCCCGAAGGCGTTAAAGGGATGGAGAATCCTTTCAGAAGAGCGTTTGAGTTGCAGCGCAGATCGTCCCTGAAATGCCCCTCATGCCCTACAATCTGTCAACAGAATGTGAAAACGTCAATACAGGTGACGGGGATTTACGCTGAGTGTGAGAAACCGCAAACAAAGATTAAAAAAACCATGAGCGTCAGTTTTCAGCAGGGAAATTTATGCTACTCGCCATGTTGCAGCACAACTATCTTCATATTTCGCAACAATCAGTGATTAACTTTTATTCAGAATGGGTAAATTTTCTTGCAGAATGGTGATTATCTGAGCACTAAATACCGCGAACGTTAAAACGCACAGCGAAAAATGCTGAGGTTATCCATAAGCAACGCGAAAAAAGATCAATCTATATATAAAAAAATACAATGGATTATGTCACAAAATCGTTAACAGGCAGGGAGAAGCGGGCGTAAGGGGCGTTTTGATTACTCTGAAGAGCTAAGGCCATAATGCAAAAAGGGCTAACCTTACGGTTAGCCCTTTTCAGAATGTGGTCGGCGAGAGAGGATTCGAACCTCCGACCCACTGGTCCCAAACCAGTTGCGCTACCAAGCTGCGCTACTCGCCGAATGCGGAGCGCATCTTACTGCTGAGGTGCGCCCCCGTCAATCCCTTATTTTCAAAAAGCCATTCAACTGGCGATATTCTCGCCAGAGCAGCTACTGCGCGGCTTTTGCGCTGTTATCAGGGAGTTTACACCAGTTGTTGTTTTCGTTAATCCCACCGTTCGGTGAGGTGTAGCCGAGACAACCCATAATGGTGTCGTACAGCTCAACGTGACGACGCGGCACCTTCATTTCCGCCTCTTTCTTCAGATGGGCAAACATCTTCGCTTTCTCCGGGTCTTCCAGATACTTATCGGACATCCACACCATCATTGGCACTCGGAACTGCTCGGGCGGCGCCATCTTGCGTGGTGTACCGTGCAGATGCTCGAACTCATTGATAGATTCACCGTGGTCCGCCGCATAGAAGACAATAGCCTTCTTATCGCGAACCTGGTCAATCACCGAATCAATAAAGTGATCCACATACATCACGGAGTTGTCATAAGAGTTAATCAACTGGGCTTTGGTGCAGTCTTTATCCACTCCGACGCACTCCGGCGTCCATTTGGCAAAGCTGCGCGGATAGCGCTGCGTGTAGTTAAAGTGCGACCCTTTGGTATGAAGGATGATCATATGCTTACCATCAGGGTTCCCGTTGAGTGAGAGTTTCATCTCATCAATCAGCAACATGTCATCGACAGGTTTGCCACGGTTGCGCGCCTCTGCGCCAATCTGCTCGCGGTAGGAGATGTTTTGCGCCATGGTGTTGCTGTAGAACCACATCTCACTCTGCATCGCATAGAGGTCGGAGGTAAACCCAAGCTGATGCAGCACCGAGAAGACGTTTTGCTCTTTTAGCGTACGCTGCGGGTTATCGCTCGCCCCGCCCTCGCGCACAAACATACAGCGCAGGGAAAGCTTGGTGGCGGTATCACAGGAATAGCCACGATAGGCAATCAGATTCTTTTCCTGCGCCAGTTTAGGCGTGGTATCACGGTTATAGCCGAGAATGCCCATATGATCCCAGCGTGTGGTCTCTCCGATAATAAAGACGACGTAGGTATCGTCGATATCCTTTGGCGCCACATAGGTAAACTTCTTCGCCGGGTTTATCAGCGACTTATTATCCGAGGACTCATCCACCTGCGCCCACGCATACAGCCCCAGCGCGGAGATCCAGTTAGACGGTAAATACGAGTTGGCAACCACGCCACCGTAGCTCGGCATATCCACGCCGGAGGTACGCTCATCATTCTTCTGCTTCACCTCCAGCAGACGAATCGGCCCCCAGACCATCAGGCCCGCCAGCAGCACCACGGCGACGCTTCTGAATCGCTTTCCTGGCGTGCGGATCTGGTGAACAAGGGTATAGCGGCAGCGGTTGCTCCAGATGAGCAGCAGCGGCAAGGCGCTGATCGCTACCAGCCAGAGGATAAAGTGCAGCCCCACAACCTCTTTAGAGAGGTCGATATCCGTGGTCATCACCGAGGCAATAATGCCGTAGCCAATTACCACGTTCATAAAGGTCATGTAATAGCTGGCACCCGCCGAGCACAGCACGATAAACGTTGCCAGCACTCGCCACACGCGACGGCCAAACAGGGTAAGAATACGGAATAAAAAGAAGGTGACCAGTACCGCAGCGACCAATTCGACAACCGCTGCAATTCCTTTCCAGACGGTAAAATCATGCGCGTAACCGTCAAACCGACGGAAAAAAACTGCGCCGTTCATAAACAGGCCGATGTACAACGCCAGCAAAAAGCAGAGCTTTTGTTGCGCCATCGATTTAATGTATTTCATGCAAGCTACCCGGAAAAAGGGACAGTACCGCCGCCCACCTCGATTAAAAAGTGGGCAGATTAGACATACGCTCAGGGGATCGTTCAATGAAACGTCTACAGGCGTGGTAAGTAGACCACAGGGAAGCGGAAAAGTGGCAGCAGAGAGTGTGATCAGTACAGTTATTTACAAAAAAGCAAATCCAAAAACAGACAAAATCGCTTTATTTCCAGGTTAAGAAAATAAAAAGGCCGGATTACCGGCCTTTCTCGTCGCGATTATGCATGAACTTCTTTAAAAACTTCACGTTGCGGCTGGCGAATCGTGGTTGACAGCGCCAGGGAGATAATCAGCAAGGCAAATATCACGCAGAAGGTTATGTAGAACCCGCCGAACAGTGAAGCAATCAGCGAGCCACAGATACTGCCGATCCCGAAGCCCAGATAGATCACGCCGTAGTTTTTCGCCAGATTGTTCAGGCCAAAGAACTCGCTCACCAGTGACGGGAAGACGGTAATGGTGCCGCCGAAGTTAAAGGCCACGCAGGCAATTGCCGCGAAGAAGGTGGCTTCATTCAGCGGAGCGAACAGCAGCGCCGCCATACCGACCAGCGAAACCACCTGCCCAATCGTAATCACGCGGATGCGGGCGATTTTGTCGGACAGAATACCGAGGACCAGACGACCGGAGAGGTTAGCAATGGAGATGACGGTCACCGCGTTGGCCGCCGTGGCTGCATCCAGTTTCACCATCCCCTGTGCGATATCTTTCGCCACGCCGATGACATACAGGCCGCTCATGCAGGCCGTCAGGAACATCACCGCCAGCATCCAGTACTGCGGTTTACGCATGGACTGCGCGAGGGTGAAATCATTCTCTACCACGCCATTCACGGATTTCACTTCCTGCTGCGGCGCATCCTTCATCAGCGTGGCGCCGAACAGAATCATCACCAGCACGATTGCGCCCCAGATCATGAAGGTTTTTTCGAGGCCAACGGACGCCAGCAGATGGGCATCGATAAATTTGAACCCGAGGCTGCCCAAACCATAAGAACCAATGGCAAACGCCGAGATTAAGCCTTTACGTTCCGGGAACCACTTCACGCAGTTTGACAGCGTCAGCAGATAGCCCGCGCCGTCCGCCAGTCCCACCAGCACGCCCGCACTCAGCCAGAGCATCATCAGATTGCTGGAATGCGCGGTCAGGAAAAAGCCCAGTCCCAGCAGGATGCCGGACGCCATGGTCACGCGCTTCACGCCAAAACGCTCCTGCAGCTTGCCCGCGACGGAAGATGAAATCGCCAGACCCAGGCTCAGCAAACCAAAGGAGAACGCGACCTGGCTGACCGGTGCGCCGAGTTTGTCAGAAAGCGCACTGTTAAACAGGCTCCAGGTATAGACCGATCCCAGCGCAAACTGAGTGACGATGGTGCCAAAGAGCGTGAGCCAGCGCGTGCGGTTATAGGTTGATGTGTTCATGGCAGTTGTCCTGCAAGATAAATTGAGGGAATTCGCTGAGGACAACGATAAACAAAACCTCAATATGCCTGGGGTAAAACGGCATGAAATGCAGGCGGAACGGAATGAAATGCCTGGAATCGGGAATGAATGACCTGGCACGGGAATAAAGCGACAGCGTGTTAGTATCTGCTATCGCTGTAAAGCCCGTGGTTATTGTATTCGAGATGTTATCGTAACGTTTAAAAAAGTAACAACGCTAGAAATTGGCGCTGACGCCGAGGGTGTATAAAAACTCCTCACCGGTGGTGGTATGCTCCCCCTGAGCCAGCGAGGCATAGGCCGCCATGTGCGTATTAAAGGGAATATCCGTTCCCACGGTAACATCCATCCAGCTGCCGTTTTGGGCAGGAGCTGGCGTTTGTGGCATACCAAACTGCGATTTCCACTGGTTTTCACCAAACTGTTGGTTATAGCTGATCTGCGCCCAGGGCCGGAGATCGCCGTACTGGGTGTTAACGCGCCACCCCAGCGTGCTGACGCTGGCATGCCAGAGCGGATCCGTAACTGACTGTGTCGACGCGCTATCACCAAACTCGTTGATCATCATGGGAGCCGTGCCGTCGTACCGCCACGCCACCACCGGGCCGGTGGTAATTCGCGCTGAAACGGGAAAATTCCAGCCTACGCTCATCGCCCCCTCTGTCGTGCTGCCAGACGGTATATTCAGAGCAAGACCCGGCGCATTTTGCGAAGACTGAATACGCTCCGCGAGAATATCCTCATAGCGCGGTTGGTGATCCGCGTCCCATGTATAGCGTTCCGCCGTATTATTTTGGGCGTCTGAAACGATATATTCCTGTTGCCAGGCAGACGCTGTATTACAAAAAAACAGGCAGGCTGAAATCCCCACCAGACCAGACACAGCATGGCGACCACTGATTTTTTTTATCATCTTCAACGCGACCCCAGAGAGAGCCGAATTCGGCGATATTTGTCGTTATTCAGGAAGAGCTTAGAGAGCATATGGCCCTGTATTAACTATTGTCTTTATAGTAAACACGTCAAGCCAGTCAGAACGAAATTTTTGCGAAATCAGTATCAATAAGGGAGATGAGGGATGGAACGTTGCGGTTGGGTAAGCCAGGATCAGCTTTATATCGACTATCACGATCGGGAATGGGGCGTGCCGGAAAGGGATGGCAAAAAGCTCTTTGAGATGATCTGCCTGGAGGGCCAGCAGGCGGGGTTATCATGGATTACGGTACTGAAAAAACGCGAAAATTACCGCAGCGCTTTCCACCAGTTCGACCCCGTCGCCGTCGCCGCGATGACCGATGAGGACGTCGAGCGACTGGTGCAGAATGCCGGCATCATCCGCCATCGCGGCAAGATCCAGGCCATCATCGGTAACGCACGCGCTTATCTGGCGATGGAACAAAACGGCGAATCATTTTCAGATTTTGTCTGGACGTTTGTGAATAACGATCCGCAAGTCACGGAGGCGACCACGCTCGCGGAAATTCCGGCCGCCACTCCGGCCTCGGATGCGCTCTCGAAGGCCCTGAAAAAACGCGGCTTTAAGTTTGTCGGCTCCACCATCTGCTACGCCTTTATGCAGGCCTGTGGCCTGGTCAACGACCACGTTACCGGCTGCTTCTGTCATCCGGGAGGCCATCATGATCCGCAAATGGCAAAATGAAAATACCGCGCCGCTGCTGAGCCTGTGGCTGGAAAGTACCACGGAAGCGCATCCGTTCATCGCGCCGAATTACTGGAAAGAGAATGAGGCCATGGTGCGGGACGTTTATCTGCCGTCCGCTGAAACCTGGGTCTGGGAGCAGGACGGCGAACCTTGCGGATTTATCAGCGTGATGCAGTCTCAGTTTGTCGGCGCCCTGTTTGTGGCGCCGTCATGCATCGGGAAAGGCATCGGGCGCGCGCTGCTGAACCATGTTCAACAGCGCTTCCCGCACTTAACCCTGGAGGTGTATCAGAAAAATGTCCGGGCGGTGAATTTCTACCATGCTCAGGGCTTTCGCATTGAAGACAGCGCCTGGCAGGATGACACCCAACACCCGACGTGGATTATGAGCTGGCAGGCGGATCAAACGCCGTTAAGGTAAGCTCGGGACCCGTATATTTCTCGACCCAGGCCAGCGCCGTGTTCCCTGCGCAACCATTCCCCAGCTTCGAGCTGGGGAGATCTTTGGTCAGCACGTTAACCGCCCCGTTTTTACAGATACCGCCTTCGGCGAGCTCAAGGTCAGGCCATGCGCCCTGATGAATGCAGATCACGCCCGGCTTAATCCCGTCGCTCACCACCGCCCCTGCCAGCACCTGTCCACGCGCGTTCCAGACGCGCACCACGTCGCCGTCCGCAATTCCGCGCGCTTTCGCGTCGAGGGTATTCAGCGTGATGGGCTCTCGCCCGGCGACCGCATACTGCTCGCGCAGGGAGCTATAGTTAAGCTGGCTGTGCAGACGGTGCGCGGGATGGGCAGATAACACCTGCAGTTGATCCGGCCGGGCGTTGCCGTGCCATTCGTCCGGCTCGAGCCACGTGGGATGCGGCGGGCAGTCAGCATAGCCAAAGCTGGCGATGCGCTCGCTGTAGAGCACGATCTTGCCGCTCTCGGTTTTCAGCGGGTGGTTCTCCGGATCGCGGCGGAAATCGGCAAAACGAACAAACTTCGCGTTCTGTTCGCTCTCCGGCATTTCGACGATCTGGTTCGCCTCCCAGAACTCAGTAAATGGCGGGAGCGTCACGCCCTGCGCCGCGCCGCGCTGTCCGGCAATCTGGTAGAAGGTTTCCAGCCATTCGAGATCGGTTTTTCCTTCGGTAAAACGCTCGCGACCGCCCGCTTCCCACCGCTCGCTCAGTTCAGCAAACACGTCGAAATCATCACGCGCCTCATCGCGCGGGGCCACCACGCGCTTCATCGGGACCATATGCTGATTGCTGTAGTCACCGGTCATGGTGAGATCGTTACGCTCAAACGAGGTGGTCGCCGGGAGGACGATATCGGCGTGTTTCGCCGAGGCGGTCCAGAAGCACTCGGAGATCACCACCAGCTCCGGCTTCTGCCAGGCGCGGATCAGGCGGTTGGTATCCTGATGGTGGGTGAAGTTCGACCCGCCCGCCCACCAGACAAATTTAATATCCGGGAAGTGGCGGTCGAGACCATTGTGCTGATAAAAACCGCCCGGATTTTCCAGGGCTTCAACAATACGCGCCACCGGGATTTTATCCACGGCGTCCACGCCGCCCTGCACCGAACCTTGCAGAGACGCCAGCACAGCCGCTTTACGCGTGGGGTTACCGCCGTTGGCAAAGTGATAGGAGAGACCAAAACCGCCGCCCGGCGTACCGATCTGCCCCAGCATCGCAGCAAGGGTCACCAGCATCCAGTGTTTCTGCTCGCCAAACTGCTGGCGCTGCATCCCCCAGCCGGACATCAACATCGTGGTGTTTTTATGGAATAACGCCGCCAGTTCGCGGAGTTTATCCGCAGAAACACCGCAAATGTCAGCCGCCCATTCTGCCGTTTTGGCCACGCCATCCGTTTTACCCGTCAGATAGTCGGCGAATTTATCGAAGCCGGTGGTACAGCGCGTCAGGAATTCAACATCGTGCCAGCCGTTTTCCACCAGCGTATGGGCGATACCCAGCATCATTGCCACGTCGGTGCCCATATGCGGGGCAATCCACTCGGCGCTGTCGCCGAAGAAATCCAGGGTTTCAGAGCGCATCGGGTCAATGCAGATGATGCGCTTGCCGCTTTTGCGCAGCGCGTCGAAATAGCCAATGCCCTGCTCGTCGCTGGCATTCCAGGCAATTTTCAGCGTGTTAAGAGGATTAGCGCTCCACAGCACCACCACGTCGGTATGTTCCAGCACCAGCGGCCAGCTGGTCTGCTGCTGGTACACCTCGTTCCCGCCCACGACATACGGCATGATCGCCTGCGCTGCACCGGTGGAGTAATCCCCCAGATGACCGGTATAGCCGCCCGCCAGGCTCATATAGCGCTGCAGCAGCGTCGACGCCTTGTGCAGCACCCCGTTAGAGCGCCAGCCGTAGGACCCGGCGAAAATGGACGACGGACCGTAACTGTCGCGAATGCGCTTGTGCTGGGTGTGGATCAGCGCCAGCGCGTCATCCCAGCTCACGCGAACAAACTCATCCTGACCGCGAATGCCCTGCGGCTTGTCAGGTGAGGCGAGAAAACCTTTACGCACCATCGGCCAGCGCACGCGTGTTTTGCTGTGCACCTGATCGCGAACGACGGTCTGTAAAGAGTTGGGATGTTGTGTTGGCAATGCTCCGCGAGACGACAGAACATTTTCGCCATCGGTTTCGACCAGCATTGGCCCCCAGTGGGCGGCGGTCAGAATGGTTTTCGTTGAGGTGCTCAAGCGTGCGCTCCTGGTTGCGTGCAGGTTTTACGGCCTTCTTGCTGAGACCGTTTATGGTTTGTCACAAATTTCAGAGTTATACCCGGAATTTTCTCCGTATCTGGACGTCATAATCAACTGCCACGTTCGCCGTGGCAAAGAATAAAAAGGATTAAGGAAAGAAGATGAAAAAACGCGTACTCGTTATTGCCGCTCTGGTGAGCGGTGCACTGGCTGTTTCTGGCTGCACAACCAACCCTTACACCGGTGAGCGCGAAGCGGGTAAATCCGGCATTGGCGCGGGTATCGGCTCGCTGGTCGGCGCAGGCGTTGGGGCGCTCTCCTCCTCCAAGAAAGACCGCGGCAAAGGCGCGCTGATTGGCGCAGCGGCGGGCGCGGCCCTGGGCGGCGGCGTCGGTTATTACATGGACGTGCAGGAAGCAAAACTGCGCGACAAAATGAAGGGAACCGGCGTGAGCGTGACGCGCAGCGGCGATAACATCATCCTGAACATGCCGAACAACGTCACCTTCGACAGCAGCAGCGCAACGCTGAAACCCGCGGGTGCGAACACCCTTACCGGCGTGGCGATGGTGCTGAAAGAGTACAACAAGACCGCCGTGAACGTGATTGGCTACACCGACAGCACCGGCAGCCAGGATCTGAACATGCGTCTGTCCCAGCAGCGCGCCGATTCCGTGGCCAGCTCGCTGATTACCCAGGGCGTTGAAGCAAACCGCATCCGCACCAGCGGCATGGGCCCTGCCAACCCTATCGCCAGCAACAGCACGGCGGAAGGCAAGGCGCAGAACCGCCGCGTAGAGATTACGTTAAGCCCAATTCAGTAGGTAAAAGCAAAACGGCAACCCCGTTGCCGTTTTTAGTGTTTGCGCCCTCTCCCGTGGGAGAGGGTTGGGGTGAGGGTATCAGACCGCAACCTCCGGTAAGCGCAGCGCCACCGGGCAAATTACTTGATTCGTCCGATTTTCCCGCTAAGGTATTCTCACTAAATTCAGGGAAATCAGTGATGAGCAAACCAGCCCGGGCCACCATCAGCGACGTGGCGAAAGCCGCCAAAACCGGTAAAACCAGCATTTCGCGCTATCTTAACGGCGAGAAACACCTGCTGTCCGATGCGTTGCTGGCACGTATTGAACAGGCCATTGCCGATCTCGACTACCGTCCCAGCCTCATGGCGCGCGGGCTCAAACGCGGCCGCACCCGCCTTATCGGGCTGATCATCGCCGATATCACCAACCCCTACTCCGTGAACGTGCTCAGCGGTATCGAAGCCGCCTGTCGCGAGAAAGGCTTTACGCCGCTGGTCTGTAATACCAACAACGAAGTCGACCAGGAGCTGCATTATCTCGACCTGCTGCGCAGCTATCAGGTGGAAGGGATTGTGGTCAACGCGGTAGGCATGCGTGAAGAAGGCTTAAATCGCCTGCAGCAATCCTCCCTGCCCATGGTCCTCATCGACCGTAAAATCCCGGAATTTGCCTGCGATGTGGTCGGGCTGGATAACACCCAGGCCGCCACGACCGCCACCGAACATCTGATTGAACAGGGCTTCGAGGCCATTCTGTTTCTGAGTGAACCGCTGGGGATGGTCAACACCCGACGCGAGCGCCTGAGCGCATTTCGCGCCACGCTGGAGCGTTATCCCGGCGTGATCGCCGAAAATGCCGAAACGCCGCTTCACGAAGCCGGGCAGCTTGACAACACCCTGCGTCAGTTCCATACGCGCCATCGTGGGATGCGCAAAGCGGTTATCTCCGCCAACGGGGCGCTGACGCTGCAGGTTGCCCGCTCGCTCAAGCGCATTGGCCTGCACTGGGGCAGCGATATCGGTCTGCTGGGGTTTGATGAACTGGAGTGGGCGGAGCTGGCTGGCGTCGGCATTACTACCCTCAAACAGCCCACCTGGCAGATTGGCTATGCTGCTGTTGAACAAGTCGTTCGTCGTATTGAAGGCACCAGCGATGCCGTTCGCGAGCAGGTCTTCTCCGGCGAGCTGATCGTTCGTGGCTCCACCGCGCGTTAAATTTCCCTTGTGATAGCGATCATAAATTCAACATCCTGACCTTTTCTTTGGAACCGGTTCCATCTAGCGTAATAGTATTGATATGTTGCGATGGAGTCCGAAGATGGGCAGGAAAATTATGGTGGTCACCGCCGCGTACGGTGCGGAACAGGTGCGACAGGCGGGCGGTCAACGGGCGATGCTCCCCGTTATTGCTGGCGCGGGGGCAGACGGCGTGGAGATCCGCCGGGAACTGTTCAACAGCGAAGAGCTGCTGGCGCTGCCCGCGCTGGGCGAATCCATTGAGCTGCTGGGTCTGCTGGCGTGCTACTCCGCACCCGCCGCCCTGTTTATGCCCGACGGCACCCTCAACCCTGACCTGCCCCGCTATCTTTCTGAAGCCAACACCCTGAACGCACTTTGGCTGAAGGTTTCCCTCGGCCATTTCCGCGACGCGCAACCTCTGGACGCCCTGCGTACGCTGCTGAATACCAGCGGCATGGCGCTGGTCGTGGAGAACGATCAGACCGACTGCGGACAGCTCGCGCCCATGCAGCGCTTCCAGGCCGCCTGTCGGGAAATGGCGCTCCCCGTCACGCTGACCTTCGATATGGGGAACTGGCTGTGGGTGGGCGACTCCCCTGAAGAGGCCGCGCGTCACCTGGCCCCTGCCGTGAGCTATATCCACGTGAAGGCCGCCGTGCCGCATAAAGATAACTTCCGCGCCGTCGCACCGGACCGCGCCGATGCGCGCTGGCTGGATCTGCTGGGCCAGCTGCCTGCCGATGCCCCGCGCGGTATCGAGTTCCCGCTGGAAGGGGCGGATTTAACCGCCGTTACCCGCCATTACGTCAACCTGCTGCGCGAGGAGTAAACCATGCACAAGACGCTGGATGTCATCACGATCGGCGAGGCCATGGCCATGTTTGTCGCCACCGAAACGGGCGAGCTGAGTGCGGTGGAGCACTTTATCAAACGCGTCGCAGGCGCTGAGCTCAACGTCGCGACCGGCCTGGCGCGTCTCGGCCTGAACGTGGGCTGGGTCAGCCGCGTGGGGGATGACAGCTTTGGCCATTTCGTTCTCGATTCGCTGAAAAAAGAGGGGATTGATGCTGCAGGGGTCACCCTCGACGGACGCTTCCCTACCGGCTTTCAGCTTAAATCCAAGGTCGAAAATGGAACCGATCCCATCGTGGAGTATTTCCGCAAAGGCTCGGCTGCAAGCCACCTTTCTGTCGCGGATTACCACGCCGATTACTTTGCCTCCGCACGTCATCTGCACCTGAGCGGCGTAGCCGCGGCACTCTCTGCCAGCTCGTATGAGCTGCTGGATCATGCCGCGACCACCATGAAAGCCCAGGGGAAAACCCTATCGTTCGACCCCAACCTGCGTCCGGTGCTGTGGAAAAGCGAAGCGGAAATGGTGGAGAAACTGAACCGTCTGGCGTTCCGGGCGGACTGGGTTCTGCCAGGCCTGAAAGAAGGGATGATTCTGACCGGCGAAAGCACGCCGGAAGGCATCGCCGACTTCTACCTGAATAAAGGGGTAAAAGCGGTGGTGCTGAAGACCGGTGCCGATGGCGCGTGGTTTAAAACGGCCAACGGCGAGCAGGGCGCGGTCGCGGCAGTGAAGGTCGAGAACGTCGTCGACACCGTCGGCGCAGGTGACGGCTTTGCCGTGGGCGTGATTAGCGCCCTGCTGGAAGGTAAAACGCTGCCGCAGGCCGTCGCGCGAGGCAACAAGATTGGCTCGCTGGCCATTCAGGTGCAGGGCGACAGCGAAGGATTACCAACGCGAGCACAGCTCGGCGTTTAAATTCCCTCTCCCTGTGGGAGAGGGCCAGGGTGAGGCAGCAAGCCGCACCAGATAATTAAGCCACCGTGTACCCTACAGACAACGGCGGTAACAACCTCAACAACAGAGGCAAGCCTATGAACAGTTCGACCAATGCAGTAAAACGCTGGTGGTACATCATGCCAATCGTGTTTATCACGTACAGCCTGGCGTACCTTGACCGTGCCAACTTCAGCTTCGCGTCCGCCGCAGGGATCACCGAGGACCTCGGGATCACCAAAGGGATCTCCTCCCTGCTGGGTGCCCTTTTCTTCCTGGGCTACTTCTTCTTCCAGATCCCCGGCGCGATCTATGCGGAACGCCGCAGCGTGCGTAAGCTGATCTTCATCTGTCTGATCCTGTGGGGCGCCTGCGCGTCGCTGACCGGCATGGTGAACAATATTCCTGCCCTGGCCGCCATTCGCTTTATCCTCGGCGTGGTTGAGGCGGCGGTTATGCCCGCGATGCTGATCTACATCAGCAACTGGTTCACCAAATCTGAGCGCTCGCGCGCGAATACCTTCCTGATCCTCGGTAACCCGGTCACGGTACTGTGGATGTCGGTGGTGTCCGGCTACCTGATCCAGGCCTTCGGCTGGCGCGAGATGTTTATCATTGAAGGGGTGCCGGCAATTATCTGGGCCTTCTGCTGGTGGGTGCTGGTGAAAGATAAACCAGCCCAGGCGAAATGGCTTTCCGAAGACGAAAAAGCGGCGCTGCAGGCGCAGCTGGACAAAGAACAGCAAGGCCTGAAGGCGGTGCGTAACTATGGTGAAGCCTTCCGCTCGCGTAACGTGATCCTGCTCTGCGCGCAGTACTTTACCTGGAGCATTGGCGTGTACGGCTTTGTGCTGTGGCTGCCGTCCATTATCCGCAGCGGCGGTGAAAACCTCGGCATGGTCGAAGTAGGCTGGCTGTCATCCGTACCGTATCTGGCGGCAACCATCGCGATGATTATCGTTTCCTGGGCGTCGGACAAGCTGCAGAACCGCAAGCTGTTTGTCTGGCCGCTGCTGCTGATTGCCGCCTTCGCCTTTATTGGCTCCTGGGCCGTGGGCGCAAACCACTTCTGGGTCTCTTATACGCTGCTGGTGGTTGCCGGTGCGGCCATGTACGCCCCTTACGGACCGTTCTTTGCCATCATCCCCGAGATGCTGCCGCGTAACGTGGCGGGGGGTGCGATGGCGCTGATTAACAGTATGGGTGCGCTGGGTTCGTTCTGCGGCTCCTGGTTCGTCGGTTACCTGAACGGTGCCACCGGCAGCCCATCCGCATCGTACATCTTTATGGGGGTGGCGCTTTTCGCCTCGGTATGGCTTACTCTGATTGTTAAGCCTGCTAATAATCAACAACACCCTGTCGGCGCTCGCCACGCCTGAATCCTTAAAAAATCAACGGAGATTAGCATGAAGCCGTCCGTCATTTTGTATAAAACCCTGCCGGAAGATCTGCAGAAACGCCTTGAAGAGCA
Source organism: Enterobacter cloacae complex sp. 2024EL-00227 (assembly GCF_043945315.1). Lineage (NCBI taxonomy): Bacteria > Pseudomonadati > Pseudomonadota > Gammaproteobacteria > Enterobacterales > Enterobacteriaceae > Enterobacter > Enterobacter cloacae complex sp. 2024EL-00227. The sequence goes on along the minus strand of NZ_JBIMQP010000017.1, from coordinate 51,342 downwards.
CTTCACCGTCACGCAGGTGAAGAACCTGCGCCCGGAAACCGTGGCACAGCACGCCGACGCGTTCGCGAGCGCGGAAGGCCTGCTGGGTTCAAGCGAAAAAGTGGATGTCGCCCTGCTGGAGAAAATGCCGAAGCTTCGTGCTACCTCAACCGTTTCCGTGGGTTACGACAACTTCGACGTGGATGCGCTTAACGCCCGCAAGATCCTGCTGATGCATACCCCGCATGCTCTGACGGAAACCGTGGCCGATACGCTGATGGCGCTCATGCTCACCACGGCCCGTCGCGTGGTGGAAGTGGCTGAGCGCGTCAAAGCGGGCGAATGGACAAAAAGCATTGGTCCGGACTGGTTCGGTGTGGATGTTCACGGCAAAACGCTGGGCATTGTCGGTATGGGGCGTATCGGGCTGGCGCTGGCGCAGCGCGCGCATTTTGGTTTTAACATGCCGATTCTGTATAACGCGCGTCGCCATCACAGTGAAGCCGAAGAACGCTTCAACGCCCGTTACTGCGAGCTGGATGCCCTGCTGCAGGAAGCCGATTTTGTCTGCCTGGTGCTGCCGCTGACGGATGAAACCCGTCATCTGATCGGTAAAGAGGCGTTTGAAAAAATGAAGGCATCTGCCATTTTCATCAACGCGGGTCGTGGCCCGGTGGTGGATGAGAAGGCGCTGATTGAGGCTCTGAAAAACGGTGAGATCCATGCAGCAGGTCTGGACGTGTTTGAGCAGGAGCCGCTGCCGGTGGATTCGCCACTGCTTTCGCTGCCTAACGTGGTTGCCCTGCCCCACATCGGCTCAGCTACCCATGAGACGCGCTACAACATGGCGGCCACCGCGGTCGATAACCTTATTGCCGCCCTTAGCGGAAAGGTGGAGAGAAACTGCGTGAACCCGCAGGTGCAACGGTAGAAACGAAAAAACCCGCCAGAAGGCGGGTTTTTAAATTCTTTGCTACTGGGTTGGAAGCTTACAGGCTTACAACGTTACCAGCTGCTGGGCCTTTAGCGCCGCTTTCGATGGTGAAGGACACTTTCTGACCTTCGTCCAGAGATTTGTAGCCATCGTTCTGGATAGCAGAGAAGTGTACGAACACGTCTTTAGAGCCATCGTCAGGAGTGATGAAGCCGAAACCTTTATCAGCGTTGAACCATTTTACCAGACCAGTCATTTTAGCAGACATAGAAATTACCTTATTAACAAATATATTGTGCCTTCCGGCTTGATGGATTGCGTTACAGATTTTTAAGCGATGAAGGAAGGGTCACTACGAAGGGTATCTATGGATAACAATCTGGACTGCTTTACTAAACTGCTTTAGGTCTGTGTAACAAACCGACGGGAATAGTTATACCGATGTGGTAGAGGAATGACAAGCGTTATTTTCGCAACGCATAAAAAAACCCCGCCAGAAGCGGGGTTTTTTCGGTTTATTCTGTGGCAGCGACTGCGGCACTCCAGGCCTGGCTGAAGGCCTGATGCTGAGAGGCCAGCGGCCCAATCAGCGTATTGTACTGGCTTGCCTGCTGGGAGGTCGGGAACTGAATACCGTTGGCAACAAAGCTCACCTGCGTATTCTGCTGGGCAATAAAGTCACCCACCTGGACCAGCTGCTGCGTGAAGATTTGCGCGGCCGGAATCAACGGCTGCAGTGCTTCTGACGGTTTGGTCACCACTTTCTCATACACTTTGTCGAAGACCGGTTTGAGATCGTCGCCCTGCTTCAGCGCAGAACGTGACGCGTCAGCCTGCATTTTCGCATTCTGCAGCTGCTGGCTCAGCACGCCAAGCGCACCGTTGGACTGACGCAATGGTTCACGCTGCGTCATGTAATCCTGTGGAACGCGGATGGCGTTCACGCTATCCACTACCGGGCGGATACCGGAATCCATCGCCTGGCTCACCTGCTGTGAATAACCATAAAGAATGGCGTAATCGGACACAAAGGGGCCAAACTGCTTTTTCTGATCCGCAGTCAGCGTTGGCAACCGCTCGCCGCTGCGCATCACTGTATTCTGCAGAAAATCGATAAACGCTTTGCGCTGATCGCCTTCTTTATCAAAACACCCACTCAGGCTAACAACCATCAACAACGCCGCAATAGGCGCAAACCAGCGAGAGCAGGACTTTCCTGTCGCCATTTTATTACTCCTTTCACCCAAAAAAGCGCACACCGGCACACGCGTGCCCGACGCTGACAAGGATAGTCCAGGTCAGCCTTGCAAGATACTCTTTTCATGCAAAACGGCTATTGCCGATTTATTTCTTACCATTTACAAAAAAATACCTGGCGAAGCCGACATATGACTAATCAGGGAATTAGCATAACTCTCCATATTGCTGAATCGGATACAGCGATCGTTACCGCACGATTAATCACACCCGTGACGATCCTGGGTTGGTATTAGGGACTATTCTTAACTGGCTCTCTGATGTTCTTGATCACGATGTGAGATTTAAGAGGAGTCCTCAATGGAATATAAAGATCCTGAGTTTGAGCTGCTGAGCAGCCTGGAACAGATCATTTTTAAAGATGTACCGCAGACGATTACCCTGCAACAAAAATCCAATCCCTTTACAGAATATGAGCAATTGCGCAAAGGGACAGGACTGAAAACCGAAGAATTCGCCAGAGCGATGGGTGTCAGCGTGGCTATGGTGCAGGAGTGGGAGTCAAAACGTGAGAAACCCACCCCAACCGAGTTACGGCTGATGCGCCTGATTCAGGCCAACCCTGCACTCAGCAAGCAGATCGCGTAGTGAAGATTGAATGCCCCCGCCTTTGCGGGGGCTTGTGTTTTACAGGCTATCACAACGCCAACCTGCCTCTTCCCACACCAGCTCATGCGTTAACGTTAAGCCGCTTAAAAACGCCTCATCGTGTGATACCACCAGCAGTGCCCCAGGGAAACCGGCCAGCGCCGCTTCAATGGCCTGGACTGAAGCCAGATCCAGATGGTTGGTCGGTTCATCCAGCAGCAGAAGCTGCGTGGCCTCCGCGCGCCACAGCACGCAGGCCAGGGCAGCCTTAAGACGCTCACCGCCGCTGAGCGCCGCCAATGGGAGCATCACTTTGTCAGCCCCCAGTTGAAGCTGCGCTAAACGGGTTCGCAATACCCCCTCTTCCAGAGGGGTATGACTCAAATTGAGATGCGTCATGACCGACTGCGAGAGATCGAGACGGGAGAGATGCTGGTCGAGATAAGCGCAGCTGACGGACACTTTACAGCTACCCGAACGGGGGGCAACCTCGCCGAGGAGGGTTTTTAACAGCGTCGACTTCCCGCAGCCGTTCGGTCCCTTTAACGCCACGCGCATCGGTCCGTCCATCCGCCAGTTGAGCGGAGGAACAGGTACATGCGGCAGCACCAGATCCTCCAGCACCAGCACCTGCTTCCCCTCCGGGATCTGACTTCCCGGCAGAGTGAACATGACCGGGTTATCGTCTTCAACCCGCTCACGCGCCTTGTTTACCGCGGCGTTCAGCGCTTCGTTTTGCTCGCTGTGCTGTTTTTTCCAGGTGCCGATACGTTCCTTTGCCGCGCCTTTATATTTGACCCGCTCGAACGATGCGATATTCAGGGTATCGACGGTGCGTAACGTCTTTGCCGACCGCCGCTGGCTGTCATCATGCTCTTTTTGCATGCGCGCGCGGGTGCGTTTGCGCTCGGTTGCCGCATGTTCCAGCGCCGCGCGGGCAGCCTGCTGTTCGGCATCGCGCTGGGCTTGATAATCCGCATAATTTCCGCCGTAGCTGCGCAGACCCGAGGCGCTCAGCTCAAGAATACGCGGCACCTGCTCCAGAAGTTCGCGGTCATGCGAGGCCACCAGCACGCCGCCCTGATACCGACTCAACTGGTCGTAGAACCACGCCCGGCCTTGTCGATCCAGATGGTTAGTCGGTTCGTCCAGCAGAAGAAAGTCCGCGCCCGCCGTAAACGCCCCGCACAGCAGGGCGCGGATGCGCTCGCCGCCGCTGAGTTCTATGGCGGGCTTATCAGGCTCAAACGGTGGGAGCGTCGCATTGATAAACGCTTCGCTCAGACGTTCGGCTATATCCCAGTAGCCGTCGAGCAACGCCAGATCGTCAGGCTGGTAATCGCCGCTGTCAATGCGCTTTCGCGCAGTAAAAATCGCGTCATACCCGAGAAGTTCAGCCAGCGTCGTCTGCGAAGAAATAACATGCTGCTGCGCCACCCAGGCATGCGAGCCAAAGCGTTCAATATGACCGGTAGCCGGTTCGTCCAGCCCCGCCAGCAAGCGCAGCAGACGCGTTTTTCCGCTGCCGTTGCGGCCAACCAGCGCGCACAGGGAGGGTTCCAGCGTGAGATTCAGCGGACCAAAAAGGGTATCGCCCGTCGGAAACTGACAGGTGACCTGATGCAAAATAAAAGAAGGGGACTGCGCAAAATGAGCCATAAGCACTCCTGAATGAAATCAAAACATCCCCTGCCGACGCGGTGGCGTTTTAGCAAGGATCGAAATTCATCAGTCGTGTTTGTTCATTTTTGGGGGGCACTCCAGCGCGAGAAAGTTAACGGGGATAAGGATAGCGGTAATGTGTTGACCATTTCAAGGTTAAATTTTCAGCAACACATTATAAAAAAACCCGCCGAAGCGGGTTTTTAGCATTTGTCACAACGGGCATATTACTGCAGCAGCGAAATATCCGCCACGCGCAGGAACAGCTCACGCAGTTTCTCGAGCATAGAGAGACGGTTAATACGCAGCTCTTTATCTTCTACGTTTACCATCACTTTCTCGAAGAAGGCGTCGATGACGTCACGCAACTCGGCCAGCTCCACCAGCGCTTCCTGGTAGCGACCTTCCGCGAAGACCGGCTCGAGCTTGTCGCGCAGCACCACAACCTGCATCGCCAGGGCAATCTCTTCCGGCTCTTTCAGCGTCGCGGCGTTTACGCGCTCGTTCAGCGTCTCGTCGGACTTCGCCAGGATGTTGGAGACACGCTTGTTGGCCGCCGCCAGAGCAGATGCCGCTTCCAGCGTACGGAAGTGGGAAACCGCCTTCATACGCGCATCGAAATCAGCCGGACGGGTCGGACGACGCGCCAGCACCGCCTGAATGGTGTCGACGGTGTAACCTTCATCCTGATACCAGGCGCGGAAACGACCGAGCATAAAGTCGATCACGTCATCCACCACGTTGGCGTTGGTCAGCTTGTTGCCGTACAGACGCACCGCTTCTTCGGTCAGGGTCTGCAGATCCAGGTTCAGGTTCTTCTCAACGATGATACGCAGCACGCCGAGCGCAGCACGACGCAGCGCAAACGGGTCTTTGTCGCCTTTCGGATGCTGGCCGATACCGAAGATACCCGCCAGGGTGTCCATCTTATCGGCAATTGCGACAGCACAAGCTACCGGGTTGGACGGCAGTTCGTCACCCGCAAAGCGCGGCTGATACTGCTCGTTCAGGGCAACCGCCACGTCTTCCGCTTCGCCATCGTGACGCGCGTAGTGCATGCCCATCACGCCCTGGGTGTCGGTAAATTCGAACACCATGTTGGTCATCAGGTCACACTTGGAGAGCAGGCCTGCGCGGGTCGCGTGGTTAACGTCGGCACCGATTTCACGAGCGATCCAGCCGGACAGCTCCGCAATACGGTCGGTCTTGTCGCGCAGCGTACCCAGCTGCTGCTGGAACAGTACGGTCTGCAGGCGTGGAAGATGATCTTCCAGACGCTTTTTACGGTCAGTGTTGAAGAAGAACTCGGCATCCGCCAGACGTGGGCGCACGACCTTCTCGTTACCGGAGATAATCTGGCTCGGATCTTTCGATTCGATGTTCGCCACGAAAATGAAGTTTGGCAGCAGCTTGCCGTCGTTGGCATAGACCGGGAAGTACTTCTGGTCACCCTTCATGGTGTACACCAGCGCTTCAGCCGGAACGGCCAGGAATTTCTCTTCGAACTTCGCGGTCAGCACAACCGGCCATTCCACCAGCGAGGTCACTTCTTCCAGCAGGCTGTCGCTCAGATCGGCTTTACCGCCAATCTTACGCGCCGCGTCTTCCGCGTCCGCTTTAATTTTGGCTTTACGCTGTTCGTAGTCGGCAATCACTTTACCGCGCTCCAGCAGGATCTGCGGGTACTGGTCGGCATTGTCGATGGTGAACTCTGGCTCGCCCATAAAGCGGTGGCCGCGGATCACGCGATCGGACGCCACGCCGAGAATGGTCGCCGGGATAACGGTGTCGCCCAGCAGCAGGGTCACGGTGTGTACCGGACGCACGAAGTGAACGTCAGACGCGCCCCAGCGCATCAGCTTAGGAATCGGCAGCTTCGCCAGAGAAGTGGCGATCATGTTTGGCAGCAGCGCTTCCGCGCTTTCGCCTTTCACGTGGGCACGATACAGCAGCCATTCGCCTTTATCGGTGGTCAGACGCTCGGCCTGATCGACGGTGATGCCGCAGCCGCGCGCCCAGCCTTCCGCCGCTTTGCTCGGCTTGCCTTCCGCGTCAAACGCCTGGGCAATCGCCGGGCCACGTTTTTCGACTTCGCGATCCGGCTGAGACGCCGCCAGGTTTGCCACTTTCAGCGCCAGACGACGCGGAGCAGCAAACCACTCAATTTTACCGTGCGCCAGGCCAGCGTTATCCAGCTCGGCAGTCACGTTCGCAGCAAAAGATTCAGCCAGGCTGCGCAGGGCTTTTGGTGGCAGCTCTTCGGTGCCAATTTCCACCAGGAAAGTTTTCTCAGACATGGCCGCCTCTTATTTGTTTCGGTTGCACATCGGGAAGCCAAGGGCTTCACGGGACGCATAGTAAGCTTCTGCAACGGCTTTGGTCAGGGTACGAATACGCAGAATGTAGCGCTGACGTTCAGTCACGGAGATCGCTTTGCGGGCGTCCAGCAGGTTGAAGCTGTGGGCGGCCTTCAGAATACGCTCGTAGGCAGGCAGCGGCAGCGGAGTCTCCAGCGCCAGCAGCTGCTGCGCTTCTTTCTCATACTGCTCGAAGCAGGTGAACAGGAAGTCCACGTCCGCGTATTCGAAGTTATAGGTGGATTGCTCCACTTCGTTCTGATGGAACACGTCGCCGTAGGTGGTTTTACCCAGCGGGCCGTCGCTCCAGACCAGGTCGTAAACGCTGTCTACGCCCTGAATGTACATCGCCAGACGTTCCAGACCGTAGGTGATCTCACCGGTGATCGGCTTACATTCCAGACCGCCAACCTGCTGGAAGTAAGTGAACTGGGTCACTTCCATGCCGTTCAGCCACACTTCCCAACCCAGACCCCAGGCACCCAGCGTTGGGTTTTCCCAGTTATCTTCCACGAAACGAATGTCGTGAATGGTCGGATCCATACCCAGCTCTTTCAGCGACCCGAGGTACAGTTCCTGAATGTTGTCGGGTGATGGCTTAATCACCACCTGGAACTGATAGTAATGCTGCAGACGGTTCGGGTTCTCACCGTAACGACCATCGGTCGGACGACGGGAAGGCTGCACATACGCGGTCGCCATTGGCTCTGGCCCCAACGCGCGCAGGCTGGTCATCGGGTGTGAAGTGCCGGCGCCGACTTCCATGTCCAAAGGTTGAACAATGGTACAGCCCTGACGAGCCCAGTAATCCTGTAAGGTCAGGATCAGGCCCTGGAAGGTCTTGGTATCAAACTTTTGCATAGTATTTCGTGCTGGATACGTGTGGTTTTAAATGGAAGGGACCAGTATACCCGCTGGCTGCAAGATATACAGTACGAAACGGGGTTGTTTAGGGAAAATTGGGAAATAAGCATTCACGCCAGGGCGCTGCCGGCGTCTGGCTGTTGATTATGCGAGCAGGCTAGCGCATGGAGAGGTGTAAAAACTGGCCGTCCGCATCAAACGAGCAGACAAAGCCTTCTTTACGCGCCGTATAGCCCTTGAGCTCATAGCTGCCCTGAAAGCGCTCAAACCCGGTGACGTTGATTTTCTGCACGTCCGAGTTATAGCGGCGTGCGGCCTGGTCCTTGCAGAGTGACTCCATATTCAGTGAACGTTCCGGGCTCATTTTGCCCTGCTGGGCTTTTTGCACTGGTGCTTCTTGTGGCGCACTGCATCCTGCCAGCATGAAAAGCAGAATGAGTGATGCCACACGCTTCATCATCATTTTTATTACCGTCCTGGTCAGTGGCTGTTATTTTTAGTATCAACACGTTTATAGATTATGGTCAGCCATTCTGCGAATCTCGCGGTCTCCCGGCAAGCCTGCAAATAAAACTCAGAATTTTCCAAACGAAGACTTTTGGACAATGGGAGTCACATTCACTTTACAGGGAATACGAGGAACTGATGCCGTCAAAAATTAACTGGATTGATAACCTGCGAGGAATAGCGTGTCTGATGGTGGTCATGATCCACACGACGACCTGGTACGTCACGAACGCCCACAGCATCAGCCCCGTTAACTGGGATATCGCCAATATTCTCAACTCTGCGTCGCGCGTCAGCGTGCCGCTGTTCTTCATGATTTCCGGCTTTCTCTTTTTTGGTGAACGCAGCGCGCAGCCAAGGCACTTCATCCGCATCGCGGCCTGCCTGGGGTTCTACAGCGCCGTTGCCCTGCTCTATATCACCCTGTTCACCTCCATTAACGCCGGGTTATCCCTCAAATATTTGCTGCAAAAGCCGGTGTTCTACCACCTGTGGTTCTTCTTCGCCATTATCGTGATCTATCTGGCCTCTCCGCTCATTCAGGTGAAAAACGTTAGCGGGAAAATGCTTCTGGCCCTGATGGTGGTGATTGGCATTGTCGCCAACCCGAATACGGTCTCGCAGAAAATCGACGGATTTGAGTGGCTGCCGGTGAACCTCTATATCAACGGCGATACCTTCTATTACGTGCTTTACGGCATGCTGGGGCGCGCCATCGGGATGATGGACACGCAAAAACGCGGTCTGAACTGGCTCTGCGGGGCACTGTTTATCGCCGGCGTGGCGGTGATTTCACGCGGGACGCTGCATGAGCTTCAATGGCGCGGTAATTTTGCCGATACCTGGTATCTCTACTGCGGCCCGATGGTCTTTATCTGTGCCGTATCGCTGCTCACGCTCGTTAAAAACACCCTGAATGCACGTCCCCTTCCCGTACTGAGCGTCATTTCACGACACTCTCTCGGGATTTACGGTTTTCACGCGCTGGTGATCCACGCGCTTCGGACAAGAGGGGTTGAACTAAAAACCTGGCCGGTGCTGGATATCATCTGGATTTTTGCCGCGACCCTGGCGATCAGCCTGCTGCTGTCGATGCTGCTGCAAAAAATAGACGTTCGCCGCTTCGTCAGCTAACGCTTCGCTGCCGCGCGCGATGGTACTGGCGCGGGGAGGAAAACCCTGCCGCCAGGGAAGCCTGCTCCACGCCGCGCCCCTGCAATAGCCACTGTTCCGCCACCGCCAGACGCAGCTGCTCCAGATAATCGCGGACACTAATGCCTAAATGAGTCTGGAAAAGCCGGGTAAGATGGCGCGGGCTGACGTGCGCCAGCGCGGCGATATCAGGCAAGCTCCACGCTTTTTGCGGCTCGGCGGTGAGCGCATCCTGCGCCCGATGAATCGCCGGATGAAGATGATTGCGGTAGCGTAGCCACGGGGAGAGCTGGGGATCGTCACCAGAACGGCGGAACCAGACCACCATCTCGCGCGCCACATTCAGCGCCTTTTCGGGGCCGCACAGGCGGTTAATCATATGCAGCGCCAGGTCGATGCCCGACGTGATCCCCGCGCTGGTCCAGATGTTTTCGTCCTGCACAAAGATGCGGTTTTCTTTAATCGTCGCCGTAGGGGCCGCGGTGCGTAAACGGCTGATAACGTCATGGTGAGTTGTGCACTGTTTGTTATTCAGCAGGCCCGATTTCGCCGCCAGCAACGCTCCTGAACAGACGCACATCACGGTGATTTCCTGGCGCTGGATCTGCGGCTGCCGGCGCATCAGCCAGTGCTGAATCTGCTGCGCCTGCGGGGTGGAGAACTGAAAGCGGGAGTCGCTTACCCCCGGCAGGACCAGCAAGCTGCCCGGAGACAGGCTTTCCGGCAACGGCTGGATGCCGCTCATCGTCAGACCTATCGACGTCGGAACCTCCGGCTGCGGGCCAATGTAATGCAGACGAAACGCGTCGCCTGCCAGCACAAAGGTTTCTGCCGGGCCGGTCATGTCTAATGACAGCACCCCGGGCAACATCACGAACCAGACGTCGATGGGCATTACAGTGACTCCAGCGTCTCCGCTACCGTTTTAATGTCGGCAAAACGCCCGGACAGTACCGTTTCGGTACGGTGGCGAATGTCCGCTGCGCTAAGGGTAATGCCCCTGTACGTCATGGGGAACGTCAGCGTTGCCTCGCTCACAAAGGTCACAGCATAACCCAGATCGGATGCCACCCGGGCGGTGGTTTCACAGCATTGCTCCGTGCGAATGCCGCAGATAATCACACTATTGATATCACGCTCGCGCAGCCAGCGATCGAGCCCGGTATCCGTGAAGGCATTATGGACGTGTTTCTGGAAAACCACATCCGGCTGATGACGCAAAAAGGCCATCGGTTTGACATAGCCGCTTTCCAGCGTAAATGGGCCGTCTTCATCCACATGAAAAATATCAACGACCGGAATACCGCGCGCCTGGCAGCCTTCAATCAGCCCCAGCATCGCCTGCTGAAAAGCGGGAATGTCATCCTCCTGCCAGTAATTGCGGTGATGGAAGGACTGCTGAGTATCAATGTTGATGAGTGCAATGCGTGACATGATGGTTCTCCTCGCCAGTGGGTGTGACACCATACTGGCAAGGAAAGGAAGGCACGCACAGACCAAAAAAGGACATCCTCGTGCCTCTCCCGGACAAGCGAATTTACGTCATCAGCGGCAGCAGCTGCTGGTAGATTTTGCGGAACACGTCGCGCCTTTCCGCGTAGCGCGCATGGCGCGCCGCGTCAGGCAAATGTGCCTGTTCAAGCGTAAGCTGCGGCAGCAGTTGTGAAAGCGGTTTTTCCGGGTTCATAGCAATCTGCGCCAGACGCGCGGCGCCGAGCGCGGGGCCAACATCGCCACCGGTGCGGAAATCCAGCTGCAACCCGCTGATGTCCGACAGCATTTGTCGCCAGTAAGGGCTTCGCGCACCGCCGCCAATCAGGGTGACGCTTGCGGGTTTCAGGCCGCAGTCGTGAACCACGTCCATTCCGTCAGCCAGCGCATATCCGACGCCTTCGAGAACCGCACGCGCCAGTTCTGCCGGACCATGCTGATGGGTTAAGCCAAAGAACACCCCTTTCGCTTCCGGGTTGTTATGTGGCGTACGCTCGCCGGACAGATACGGTAAAAACCAGACGGTACCGGCATTTTCATCCGCCTGCTGTGCTGCGGCAATCAACGCAGGAACATCGGCCATCCCGGTCAGCTTCGCCGCCCAGTCCAGGCACGACGCTGCACTCAGCATCACCGACATCAAATGCCATTTTCCTGGCAGCGCATGACAGAAACTGTGCACCGCGCTTTCGGGATTGCTGCGATAGCCGTCGCTGACGGCAAAATAGACGCCAGAGGTTCCCAGCGACAGCATCGCCTGACCTGCCTCAACCATGCCGACGCCCACGGCCCCTGCGGCATTGTCACCGCCCCCGGCAACCACCGACACGGCAGACATATTCCAGCGTTCCGCAACGTCTGGCAGCAGTGTGCCTGTTACCTCGCTACCTTCGAACAGGGCGGGCATGTGTTCACGGGTCAGATGGCAGGCATCCAGCATCGCCTCGCTCCAGTCGCGTTTCGCCACGTCGAGCCACATCGTGCCGGCGGCATCAGACATGTCGGAGGCGAAATCGCCCGTCATGCGAAAACGCAGATAGTCTTTCGGCAGCAGGACTTTCGCCACCTGCCGGAAAATCTCCGGCTCGTGTCGCTGCACCCACAGAAGCTTAGGCGCGGTAAAGCCGGGCATCATCAGGTTGCCGGTAATCGCGCGGGAAGTGGGTACGCGTCCCTCAAGAAGCGCACACTCTTCTGCACAGCGGCCATCGTTCCAGAGAATGGCGGGTCGCAACACGCGATGCTCGCTGTCCAGCAAGGTTGCACCGTGCATTTGCCCGGCAATCCCCAGCGCTTTCACGTCGCGCAGGCTGTGCTGCTCGCCTAAGGCTTTGATTGCACGATCCGTTGCCTGCCACCACTGCTCCGGGTCCTGTTCCGACCACAGCGGATGCGGACGTGAAACCTGCAGCTTTTCAGTCTGCGTTGCTAACACGTCGCCCTGCTCGCTTAACAGGATGGCTTTCACACCCGATGTGCCCAGATCGATCCCGATATACATATAGTGGATTCCTTAAGTGAAAATGCCCGGTGGCGCTGCGCTTACCGGGCCTACAAGCTGGATGCTGTTATTTATCGAACAGGTAGTGATTGACCAGATTTTCCAGCAGCTCCTGGTGCCCGCTCTGGTGCTGCGGCGCCAGCTGATGGTGTTCAGCGTACTTCGCGATCTCCGCAAGCGATAACTGACCTTTCAAAATTTGCTGGCCCAGCTCACTGTTCCAGCCGCTGTAGCGCTTCGCCACGCGTTTATCGAGCTCGCCGTCTTCAATCATACGTGCCGCTACCTTCAGCGCCAGCGCCATGGTGTCCATCGCGCCAATGTGGCCGTAGAACAGATCGTATTTGTCGGTGCTCTGGCGACGCACCTTGGCGTCAAAGTTCAGGCCGCCGGTAGTAAAGCCGCCCGCTTTGATGATCTCATACATCACCAGCGCATTCTCTTCCACGCTGTTCGGGAACTGGTCGGTATCCCAGCCCAGCTGCGGGTCGCCGCGGTTCGCATCGACAGAGCCGAAGATGCCCAGCGCAATCGCCGACGCGATCTCGTGGTGGAAAGAGTGGCCCGCCAGCGTGGCGTGGTTGGCTTCAATGTTCACTTTGATCTCTTTTTCCAGACCGAACTGCTTCAGGAAGCCATACACCGTCGCCACGTCGTAGTCATACTGGTGCTTCGTCGGTTCCTGCGGTTTTGGCTCAATCAACAGCGTGCCGCGGAAGCCGATTTTGTGCTTGTGGTCGACAACCATCTGCATAAAGCGGCCAATCTGCTCGCGCTCCTGACGCAGGTCGGTGTTGAGCAGGGTTTCATAGCCTTCACGGCCTCCCCACAGGACATAGTTTTCGCCGCCCAGCTGATGCGTGGCATTCATTGCCGTCACCACCTGCGTGGCCGCCCAGCTAAACACTTCCGGATCCGGGTTGGTTGCCGCACCTGCGCCGTAGCGTGGGTTAGTGAAGCAGTTTGCCGTGCCCCACAGCAGCTTCACGCCGCTTTCCTGCTGTTTTGCCGCCAGTACATCCACCATCTGCGCAAAGTTGTTCAGGTACTCTTTCAGCGACGCCCCTTCCGGCGACACGTCAACATCATGGAAGCAGTAGTACGGCACGTTCAGCTTGTGGAAGAACTCAAACGCCACATCGGCTTTGCGCTTTGCTAGCTCGATGGCCTCACCCGGCTGCTGCCACGGGCGGTCAAAGGAGCCCACGCCGAACATATCGGCGCCGTTCCAGCAGAAGGTATGCCAGTAACAGGCGGCAAAGCGCAGATGATCTTCCATGCGCTTACCCAGCACCAGCTCATCCGGGTTGTAGTGACGAAATGCTAAAGGATTGGTCGTTTTCGGGCCTTCGTAACGAACACGATCGAGTTGGTCGAAATAAGCTTGCATATTGAGCTCCATAATCAGGGTATGCGGCGAGTCGTTGATACAGGAGTAATAGTGAATAGACATTTTGGGTTGCTCAATTACGTTATTTCACACTGCTATTGAGAGAATGCACAACTGTGCGCTGGCTCGCAAAATAATGCGCAGGCAAACTATTTTTCGGCGCAGATTCCAGAATCAAATGTAATTAAGACGTTACGTATTTTAAAATCCGATCGCGGTCATAAATTCAGAAATAAACCAAATATCATAATGAGAAGATAAAAATCTGTAATTGCCAGCCTGCCTTTCCGCGTTAAAAATTTGCTGCGTCCCAGCAGTGAATGTTTCTTTTATCTCAGCAACACATACCCCTACAAAAAGGCCTAATAATTATGAAGATAAAGAACCTGACCCTAACGCTCTGCACTACGCTCCTCCTTGCAAGCTTTGCAGGGCATGCCAAGGAGGTCAAAATTGGCATGGCGATTGACGACCTGCGTCTGGAGCGCTGGCAAAAAGATCGCGATATTTTTGTGAAAAAAGCGGAATCACTCGGCGCAAACGTGTTTGTCCAGTCGGCTAACGGCAACGAAGAAACACAAATGTCGCAGATCGAGAATATGATTAACCGCGGCGTCGATGTGCTGGTCATTATCCCCTATAACGGCCAGGTATTAAGTAACGTAGTGAAAGAAGCCAAACAAGAAGGCATAAAAGTGCTGGCCTATGACCGCATGATTAATAATGCGGACATTGATTATTATATTTCGTTCGACAATGAAAAAGTCGGCGAATTACAGGCACAAAGCCTGATCGACAAAGTGCCTCAGGGCAATTATTTCCTGATGGGCGGTTCGCCGGTAGATAACAACGCCAAGCTGTTCCGCGAAGGGCAAATGAAGGTCCTTAAGCCGTACATCGACAACGGGAAAATAAAAGTGGTTGGCGATCAGTGGGCTGACGGATGGTTACCCGAAAACGCCCTGAAGATTATGGAAAACGCGCTGACGGCCAACAACAACAAAATTGACGCGGTTGTGGCCTCCAACGATGCCACCGCAGGCGGTGCGATTCAGGCCCTGAGCGCCCAGGGGCTGGCGGGTAAAGTCGCCATTTCAGGGCAAGATGCCGATCTGGCTGGCGTAAAACGTATTATCGCCGGCACCCAAACCATGACGGTCTACAAACCGATTACCGAGTTGGCCAATACGGCGGCGGAAATCGCCGTGGAACTGGGCAACGGTAAGCAACCAAAAGCAGACGCCACGCTGAATAACGGGCTGAAAGACGTTCCGGCTCGCCTGCTCACCCCTATTGAAGTCAATAAAGAGAACATTGACGCCACCGTCATTAAGGACGGTTTCCACAAGAAGAGCGAACTGTAATCCGGCGCGGCCCCTGCTCTGCGGGGGCGCATCACGTTGCACTGTTCTTTCCTCGGGTTATGTGGAGCAGTTATGCCTTATTTACTTGAAATGAAAAGCATCACCAAGCGCTTCGGCACGGTGAAAGCCGTCGACAACGTCAGTCTCCGGTTGAATCCCGGCGAAGTGGTTTCGCTGTGTGGCGAGAACGGTTCAGGCAAGTCAACGCTGATGAAAGTGCTGTGTGGGATCTACCCGCACGGCAGCTACGAAGGCGAAATCGTCTTTGCCGGCGAAGTGATCCAGGCAACTCACATTCGCGATACCGAACGCAAAGGTATCGCCATCATCCACCAGGAACTGGCGCTGGTGAAACATCTCACCGTGCTGGAGAACATTTTCCTCGGAGCCGAAATCTCCCGCCACGGCGTGCTGGATTACGACACCATGACGCTCCGCTGTGAAAAGCTGCTGGCGCAGGTGAGCCTCCACATTTCACCGGATACCCGCGTGGGCGACCTGGGCCTGGGGCAACAGCAGCTGGTTGAAATCGCTAAAGCGCTCAATAAGCAGGTCAGGCTGCTGATCCTCGATGAGCCAACGGCCTCGCTCACCGAACAGGAAACCGCGGTTCTGCTCAATATCATCCGCGATCTGCAAAACCACGGCATCGCCTGTATCTACATTTCGCACAAGCTGAACGAGGTCAAAGCCATTTCGGACACCATCTGCGTGATCCGCGACGGCCAACACATCGGCACGCGTGAAGCCGCGGGCATGAGCGAAGATGACATCATCACCATGATGGTGGGGCGCGAGCTGACGGCGCTCTACCCGAATGAGCCTCACACCAAAGGTGATGAAGTGCTGCGCGTGGAAAACCTGACCGCGTGGCACCCCGTTAACCGCCACATCAAGCGCGTCAATAACGTCTCGTTTTCTCTGCACAGCGGCGAAATTCTCGGTATTGCCGGGTTAGTCGGCGCCGGGCGCACGGAGGCCGTACAGTGTCTGTTTGGCGTATGGCCGGGGCGCTGGGAGGGCACGATTTATATCGACGGCCAGCCGGTGAAAATCGACAACTGCCAGCAGGCGATTGCCCACGGTATTGCTATGGTGCCGGAAGACCGCAAAAAAGACGGCATCGTGCCGGTCATGGCCGTGGGGAAAAACATTACGCTTGCGGCGCTCGATCGCTTCTCCGGCGCGCTGAGCAGCCTGGACGATGCCGCCGAGCAGCAGTGCATCCTCCAGTCGCTTGCCCGTCTGAAGGTCAAAACCTCCTCACCGGAACTGGCCATTGGCCGCCTGAGCGGCGGCAACCAGCAGAAGGCGATTCTGGCGCGCTGCCTGCTGCTCAACCCGCGCATATTAATCCTCGATGAGCCCACGCGCGGGATTGATATCGGTGCCAAATATGAAATCTACAAACTGATTAATCAGCTTGTACAGCAAGGGATTGCCGTCATTGTCATCTCGTCTGAGTTACCCGAAGTGCTCGGCCTGAGCGACCGCGTGCTGGTCATGCACGAGGGAAAACTGAAAGCCAATCTGATTAACCAGAACCTGACGCAGGAGCAGGTGATGGAAGCCGCTTTAAGGAGCGAACGTCATGTCGAAAAGCAATCCGTCTGATATCAAAGTCGCCGTTCCGACGCCCGGTGCGTTCGCAGGACTAAAAGCACTGAACCTGCAGGTGTTCGTGATGATCGCGGCCATTATCGTCATCATGCTCTTCTTTACCTGGATGACGGATGGCTCGTACCTGAGCGCGCGTAACGTCTCCAACCTGCTCCGCCAGACCGCTATCACCGGCATTCTGGCCGTGGGCATGGTGTTCGTGATTATCTCCGCGGAAATCGATCTGTCGGTCGGCTCGATGATGGGGCTCCTCGGCGGCGTGGCGGCCATTTTTGACGTCTGGCTCGGCTGGCCGCTGCCGCTGACCGTGGCGGTCACGCTGGTGCTGGGTCTGGTTCTGGGGGCCTGGAACGGCTGGTGGGTAGCCTACCGTAAAGTGCCGTCGTTCATTGTCACCCTGGCGGGGATGCTGGCCTTCCGCGGGATCTTAATCGGCATCACCAACGGTACCACCGTCTCCCCGACCAGCGCGGCCATGTCGCAGATTGGTCAAAGCTATCTCCCGGATGGCGTGGGCTTTACCATCGGCGTGGCGGGGCTGCTGGCGTTTGTCGCGTGGCAGTGGCGTGGACGCATGCGCCGTCAGGCGCTGGGGCTGGCGTCGCCAGCATCAACCTCGGTGGTGGGACGTCAGGCGCTGACGGCGGTCATTGTGCTGGGTGCCATCTGGCTTCTTAACGACTATCGCGGCGTTCCGACGCCGGTGCTGCTGCTGGCGCTTTTGCTGCTGGGCGGCATGTTTATGGCGACGCGCACCGCGTTT
Source organism: Enterobacter cloacae complex sp. 2024EL-00227 (assembly GCF_043945315.1). NCBI lineage: Bacteria > Pseudomonadati > Pseudomonadota > Gammaproteobacteria > Enterobacterales > Enterobacteriaceae > Enterobacter > Enterobacter cloacae complex sp. 2024EL-00227. The sequence continues at coordinate 33,913 of NZ_JBIMQP010000017.1, read as the reverse complement.
GGCCGCCGTATTTATGCCATCGGCGGCAACCTTGAGGCTGCCCGTTTGTCGGGGATTAATGTCGAACGCACCAAACTCGCGGTCTTCGCCATTAACGGCCTGATGGTCGCCATCGCCGGGCTGATCCTCAGCTCGCGCCTGGGGGCGGGTTCTCCCTCCGCGGGCAACATCGCCGAGCTGGATGCTATCGCCGCCTGCGTCATCGGTGGCACCAGCCTCGCAGGCGGTATCGGCAGCGTCGCGGGCGCGGTGATGGGGGCATTTATCATGGCGTCGTTGGATAACGGGATGAGTATGATGGACGTCCCGACGTTTTGGCAGTATATCGTCAAGGGGGCCATTCTTTTACTGGCAGTCTGGATGGACTCGGCCACCAAGCGACGGGCCTGATAACGGTATTGTGACTTAATTGGGAAGTGAGCCATGTTTGAAAAGCGTCACCGCATTACGTTGTTATTCAATGCCAACAAAGCCTATGACCGTCAGGTGGTAGAAGGCGTGGGTGAATATTTGCAGGCGTCGCAATCCGAATGGGATATTTTTATTGAAGAAGATTTCCGCACCCGTCTGGAGAACATTAAAGACTGGCTGGGCGATGGCGTTATTGCCGACTATGACGACCCCGTCATTGAACAGCTGCTGACCGACGTCGACGTGCCGATCGTGGGCGTCGGCGGCTCCTACCACTCGCCCGAACACTATCCGCCAGTTCACTATATTGCCACCGATAACCATGCCCTGGTCGAAGCCGCGTTTCTCCATTTAAAAGAGAAAGGCGTCCACCGCTTCGCGTTTTATGGTTTACCCGCCACCAGCGGCAAGCGCTGGGCCGTTGAGCGTGAACACGCATTTTGCCAGCTGGTCGCGCAGGAGAAGTATCGCGGCGTGGTCTATCAGGGGCTGGAAACCGCCCCGGAAAACTGGCAGCACGCGCAGAACCGTCTGGCGGACTGGCTGCAAACGCTGCCGCCGCAAACCGGGATTATTGCCGTAACGGACGCCCGCGCCCGCCACGTGCTGCAGGTCTGCGAACACTTACACATTCCGGTGCCCGAAAAGCTGTGCGTGATTGGTATTGATAACGAAGAGCTTACCCGCTATCTGTCCCGCGTGGCGCTCTCTTCCGTGGCTCAGGGCACGCGTCAAATGGGCTATCAGGCGGCGAAGCTGCTGCACCGCCTGCTGGATAAAGAATCTCTGCCGCTTCAGCGCCTGCTGGTGCCTCCTGTTCGCGTCGTGGAACGCCGCTCGACCGATTATCGCTCCTTAAGCGACCCGGCCGTCATTCAGGCCATGCACTATATTCGCAACCACGCCTGCAAAGGGATTAAGGTCGATCAGGTGCTGGATTCGGTAGGCATTTCGCGTTCGAATCTGGAGAAGCGTTTTAAAGAAGAGGTGGGCGAAACCATTCATGCCGTCATCCATGCTGAAAAGCTGGAGAAAGCACGCAGCCTGCTCGTTTCCACGTCGCTGTCGATCAACGAAATCTCGCAGATGTGCGGTTACCCGTCGCTGCAATATTTCTACTCGGTGTTCCGCAAAGAGTATGACACCACGCCCAAAGAGTACCGGGATCGCCACAGCGAGGTGCTGATATAGAAAAGAAAACGCCTTCCAGTGGAAGGCGTTTTTTTGAGATTACATATGAGCGGCGATTAAGCGCTGGTTATCCTGGTACATGGCGAACAGATAGTTGTTATAGCTCTGTCCCTTCGTCGAATACCCTTTCAGCTTGTGGATCATCGTACTGGCCGTCACTTCCTGGTCCGCTTTACGCAGCTGAGCGCGTGATTTACGGAACGATGAGTAGGCCGGGTGCGTGTTCAGATTCACCACGTAGGCGTTCACGGAATCCTTCACGGATTCAAACTGCGAATAGCCTTTCACCTTGCCAGGCGCATTCGTACAACGACCTTTCACGCATTTCATGCCGAAAAGGTTGTTGTTGTTACGCGCAAGCTTAGACGTTCCCCAGCCGCTTTCGGCTGCAGCCATGGTCGCAACCATGCTGCCCGGGATGATATCCACACGCTCAAGGAGAGCATTCCACGGCACACGACGCGTGTTCCCGTTCCAGCTCAGCTTATAGCGCTTCGTGATATCTTTCAGACGCGCGCGCTCGGATGGCGACCAGCGGCTATCGTACTGTTTGGAAATCAGCCAGTTACGATCCGCAGTAATCGCGGCATTTTGACTCGTGATGTAAGGCATTACCGTCCGGAGAAACGCTTTTTTCCTTGGTGTTCCGGAAGGGTATTTTCGCAAATCAGGAAGTGAACTACTCTTTGCACTATTGCGAGAATACTCTTGTTTACTGCTAACCTTACTACTTGTCGTCTTTATTACGTGGGCTTTCTTACTCGTTGTATCCGTGTGCGTCTTCGCAAGCACCCCACCCGAAAATGCCGTGGTGAGTAACATGAGTATCGCAGCCCCATATCGTCGAATGGGAGTCGATATCATTAGGTCTCCTGGTCGGATGTAATCATCCCAACACCTTATTTTTTCACAAATTTGAGAGCGGAATCTCAAATCATATCAAAAATAGACTTCAAGAGCACGTATAGAAATAGTCCAATTCCGAAACTATGTCACCTGAAACTTGCTCATAAAAACATCATTTCTGGAAAAATGTGTGCGTTATCGCAGATAACTGCCTAATTTTGCGCAAGATCACTCATCCTCACGCATCCTCCTGGCAGAAAGCGACAGGGGATGAGTTTTTCCCGCCCGCCTGCTGGCAAACTGGTCAAAAATGCCGCGACAGGAACCTGGAATGAAACGCACCGCAATAGCCTTTCTGATGTTACCCGCACTGGCACATGCCGACTGGTCATCGCCGGGGTTTGACGCATTTCGCGCCGAAGGCACCGGGATTTTCACCAGCCAGGCAAAGCTTGCGAAGGGTACGCGTCCTCTTACGCTCAGTTTTGACAAGACGTGCTGGCAGCCCACAGGCGCGATAAAACTCAATGAGATGCTGTCGCTCAAGCCCTGTGACGGCACACCGCCGCAGTGGCGCCTTTTCCGCGACGGTGAATACCAGATGCGAATCGATACACGCTCCGGCACGCCCACGCTGCTGCTGGCGGTTCAGAGCGCGACAGAACAGCCGGTGGCCAACGTTATCCGCCAGTGTCCGAAGTGGGACGGTAAGCCGCTGACGCTGGACGTCAGCCATACCTTCCCGGAAGGCTCCGTCGTGCGCGATTTCTACAGTAAACAGACGGTGACCGTACAAGGTGGAAAAATCACCCTGCAGCCAGCCGCCAACAGTAACGGCCTGCTGCTGCTTGAGCGCGCCGAAACCGACAGGCCGGCGCCGTTTAGCTGGCAAAACGCCACCGTCTATTTTGTACTGACTGACCGCTATGTGAATGGTGACCCGAGCAACGACAACAGCTACGGCCGCCACAAAGACGGCATGCAGGAGATTGGTACGTTCCACGGCGGGGATCTCAAGGGACTGACCAGCAAGCTCGATTACCTGCAGCAGCTGGGGGTGAATGCGCTCTGGATAAGCTCCCCGCTTGAGCAGATCCACGGCTGGGTAGGCGGCGGCACCAAAGGTGATTTCCCGCATTATGCCTACCACGGCTACTACACCCAGGACTGGACAACGCTCGACGCCAACATGGGCACCGGGGATGACCTGCGTCAGCTTGTTGATGAAGCGCATAAGCGCGGCATTCGCATCCTGTTTGATATCGTCATGAACCACACGGGCTACGCGACGCTTGCGGACATGCAGGCGTATCAGTTTGGCGCCCTATACCTGCAGGGTGATGAGCTGAAAAAGACGCTGGGAGACCACTGGACGGACTGGAAGCCTGGCGCAGGCCAGACCTGGCATAGCTTCAATGACTACATCAACTTCAGCGACAAAGCCGCATGGGAAAAATGGTGGGGTAAAAAGTGGATCCGCACCGACATCGGTGATTACGACAACCCCGGCTTCGACGATTTAACGATGTCGCTGGCGTTTCTGCCCGACCTGAAAACGGAATCCACCGCCCCTTCCGGGCTACCCAATTTCTACCAACACAAACCCAATACCCACGCGAAAGCTATTCCGGGCTATACCCCGCGCGATTACCTGACCCACTGGCTCAGCCAGTGGGTACGTGACTACGGCATCGACGGTTTCCGCGTGGATACCGCGAAGCACGTTGAGCTCGCGGCCTGGCAGCAGCTGAAAGACCAGGCAAGCCAGGCGCTGGCCGCCTGGAAAGGCGCTCACCCGGACAAAAAGCTCGACAACGCACCGTTCTGGATGACCGGCGAATCCTGGGGTCACGGAGTGATGCAGAGCGATTATTACCGCCACGGCTTCGACGCGATGATCAACTTTGATTATCAGGAGCAGGCGGCGAAAGCGGTAAATTGCCTGGCCGATATGGATCTCACCTGGCAGCAGATGGCGGAGAAGCTGCAAAGCTTCAATGTGCTGAGCTACCTCTCATCACACGATACGCGTCTGTTCCGCGAAGGGGGCCAGCGCGCGGCGGAGCTGCTCCTGCTGGCACCGGGCAGCGTGCAAATCTATTACGGGGATGAGTCCGAGCGTCCGTTCGGGCCGACAGGCTCCGACCCGCTGCAGGGCACCCGCTCGGATATGAACTGGCAGGACGTCACGGGCAAGCAGGCCTTAACCGTCGCCCACTGGCAAACGCTGGGTCAGTTCCGCGCCCGCCACCCGGCGATTGGTGAAGGCAAGCAAACCACGCTGTCGCTGAAAGAGGGGTATGGATTCGTACGTGAACATGATGGCGATAAGGTGATGGTCGTCTGGGCGGGGAATCAGTAGATCATACCCCTCACCCTAACCCTCTCCCCATGGGGAGAGGGGAGAAGCTCCAAAACTATTCACTACACAAATCCACTCCCGCCCTATAAAACCACAAATCCGACCACACCACCCGATTTGCACCAACACGGTGCTAGCGTTATGGTTACCCACTTTCAAAATAAGCTCGACAGATCACCTGCTATGACGTTTTCACTTTTCGGCGACAAATTTACCCGCCATTCAGGCATTACTCGCCTGATGGAGGACCTCAACGACGGGCTGCGCACACCGGGCGCAATCATGCTCGGCGGCGGAAACCCGGCTCAAATCCCGGAGATGAATACCTATTTCCAGACCCTGCTCGCTCAGATGCTGGAAAGCGGCAAAGCAACCGATGCGCTTTGCAACTACGACGGCCCGCAGGGGAAAACCGAGCTGCTGGCACTCCTCGCCGAAATGCTGCGTGACGAGCTGGGCTGGGATATCGAACCACAGAATATTGCACTGACAAACGGCAGCCAGAGCGCGTTTTTCTACTTGTTTAACCTGTTCGCAGGACGTCGCGCGGACGGCACCACCAAAAAAGTGCTGTTTCCGCTGGCGCCGGAGTATATCGGCTATGCTGATTCCGGCCTGGAAGAGGATCTGTTCGTCTCTGCGCGCCCGAACATCGAGCTGCTGCCGGAAGGCCAGTTCAAATATCACGTCGATTTTGAACACCTGCATATTGGCGAAGAGACGGGCATGATCTGCGTATCGCGCCCGACTAACCCAACGGGCAACGTGATCACCGATGACGAACTGATGAAGCTGGATGCGCTGGCCAATCAGCACGGTATTCCGCTGGTGATCGATAACGCCTACGGCGTGCCGTTCCCGGGCATCATCTTCAGCGAAGCACGTCCGCTGTGGAACCCGAACATTGTCCTGTGCATGAGCCTCTCTAAGCTGGGTCTGCCGGGCAGCCGCTGCGGCATCATCATCGCCAATGAGAAAATCATCACCGCCATCACCAATATGAACGGCATTATCAGCCTTTCACCGGGCGGCATTGGCCCGGCGATGATGTGCGAGATGATCAAACGCAAGGACCTGCTGCGTCTGTCGAATGACGTGATCAAGCCTTTCTACTACCAGCGCGTTCAGGAGACGATCGCGACACTTCGTCGCTATTTGCCGGAAGAACGCTGCCTTATCCACAAACCGGAAGGGGCCATTTTCCTGTGGCTGTGGTTTAAGGATTTACCTATCTCCACCGAACTGCTTTACCAGCGACTGAAAAAGCGCGGCGTACTGATGGTGCCGGGCGATTATTTCTTCCCGGGTCTGGATAAGCCATGGCCGCATACCCATCAGTGCATGCGCATGAACTACGTCCCCGACCCGGAAAAAATCGAAGCGGGTGTTAAAATTCTCGCCGAAGAGATCGAAAAAGCCTGGCAAGAAGGCAATTGTTAAAAAATAAGGCTCTTCAAATGAAGAGCCTTATTTTTCCGTGATCTGAATCTTATATTAAGGATATATCCTGTAGCGCTTCATTTATCATTCCCATTGAGTTTTCTTAGGAATATTCCTTTAATTTAGGCTCGCTAACTACCCTCTCAATAATTAAGTAAAAATTAAATATGCTAACTTATTGTTATTTTAAATAACCCTCTTCAACGCAGAAAATACCTTCCTGAGTCGCTTTCATGCATATTTAAAAATACTGCATATACTCACTAATACGCCGCTCGGCGTTCTTTTGCGTGGAGTATTCATATGCTACCTAATAATGTTAGTCGCATCAGCGCTATTGCTGTTGCGGTACTGCTCGCGTTCTCTCTTTCTGCCTGTAGTGGAAGCGGTGGCGGATCTCACTCAACGGCCAAAAATAACCCTGCGACGGGAAGCAGCAGCGGCTCAGATGATGGAAGTGGCACAACCGCGAGCAATGGCGGTTCGGGCAGCAACGGATCGGGCACCGGAACGGGTTCAGGTACCGGGACAGGCGCTGGCGGCGGAACGGGTTCTGGTTCAGGGTCGGGCTCAGGCTCAGGCTCAGGCTCAGGAGGCAGTGGAGGAACCACTACCGCAGGCGTAAATACGATACTGGGTGATGCCGGTAAAACCGTGACCAGCGTCGGATCCACTGTGGATAGCCTCGGAAGCCAGCTTCCGACAAATAATCCCGTCACGTCAACCGTCTCAACCACCGTCAGCGGTGTTGGCAGTGCCGTGTCCACCGTGGGGACAGGCGTCACGACTGGCGTTGGCGATCCAAACAACCCGAACGGTGTGGGTACCACGGTTAAAGGCGTGACCTCGTCGGTCACCTCCCTCGGCAATACCGTTTCAACGGTAGGCACGGGCCTGGCGAGTTCCACTTCCGGAACCCCGGTCAGCGGCGTAACCGGCCTGACGGGCAGCGTGGTAAACAGTACCGGGCAACTGGTCAGTAACACCGGCACGGGTCTCACCAACACGGTAAGCAGCCCTGCTGTCACTCAGGTAACAACCGATACCACGACCCTGGCTAACAAGACGCTGGGCGGAGTACAAGGCGTGACGCAAACCGTAGGCACCACAACGGGTCTCGGCACACCGGTTAACGGTCTGCTGACCCAGGTGGGTGGCACCGTCAGCGGCGTGGGGACCAACATTAGCAGCAGCAATAGCGGGCTTAGCGGTGTCGGTCAGGTCGTTCAAAATGTCGGCCAGACGGTCACGGATAGCGGTACGCTAGTGAAACCCACATCAACCACCGGAGGCAGCGGCACAGGATCTCTGACGGCCGATGCCAATGTGACAGCCACAAACAATAGCCTGAGCACAACGGTCAATACCACCCTCAATACGCTGACTGCGGGTGTAACGGCCAATGCAGGCACAACCCAAAACACATCTACGACAAACCCGATTAACGGGCTCAACACGTTAACCTCGAGCCTACTGACGCCAAAACAGTAATCCTTTTACTGCCTGTCTGCGCCCCTGGTTCAGGGGCGCTTTATTCAGCGACATTTACCCCAACCGGGGATGACGAACAGGGATAGCGCGATGAAACACCACTTCCTTTTTTCGCTGACGGGGCTGGTTGTGCTGAGCATGGCCCGCGCCGATACTCTGCCCTCTATTATTAACCCCGATAACCCGGCGCAAGTTTCTCGTAACGTTGCCCCCGAACAGACTGAGGCCGCGCCACAGCCGAACGTCAAAATAGAAAAACCGAAGTCAACGCTGACGCCTGAAACGCCTATTACCATTCATCACATTCAGTTTATTGGCGGCACGCGTTATCCCTTGAAGGAATTACTTCAGCCCTTCAGGCCTTACGCTGGAAAAACCGTGCCGCTAAAAACGCTTACGGGGCTGGTAAACGATATTACGGAACGCTATAAGGCCGACGGTTTTCCACTCTCTTATGCCTGGCTGCCCGATAATAATTTCCAGCAGGGCAATATTAAAATTGTTCTGGTTGAAGGCTATGTCGCTCATAGCGACATCACCAGTAATAACCCGCACATCGCCGAACGTCTTAAACGTTTGTCCGAAAAAATCATGGCGGAAAAACCGCTGTCTCAGGATACGTTCGATCGCTACAGCCAGCTGATGACGCGCACCCCGAACGTTCCGGTTACGGCTAACGCGCAGCTGCCAACCAATATCTATGGCGCGGCGGCGATGCAAATCACCGGCAACCAGGAGCGGAGCTGGAATATCGCGTCGACGATTGATACCCGTAAAGGGCAAGATTTAATGATGCTGAACGGCACGCTCAGCAACATGACAAGCTATGGCGATCAGCTTGGCGTAGCCACGCTTGTGCCGTTAGATAGCAACACGCGAAAAAACTATGTCGGGCTCAACTGGCAGCAGTTTTTAAACGATGAAGGGCTGACGATGCAGCTCAAAGGCAGCTATTACCGTGAAGATCCGCGAGATTTTTCGCCCCTGCTCTCTTTGCCGAATAATATCAGCGTCGATTCGAAGCAAAAAACAACGCAATACAACGGCGGCGTGACGTTTGGCTATCCCCTGCTGCTGACGCAAAAATCACAAATTAATCTGACCGGCGGTTTTGATTACACCGACCGCCAGGACGATTATGCCCTGCAGGCCAGACTGCTGGGCAAAACCTATAGCCTGGACTCCGTCAACCAGCACGCGCGTTATCCCGCGCTGGAAGTGGGCATCAACGGTGCACATCAGTTCACAACCGCCAGCATCAGCGGCCGACTCAACGTGCGTCAGGGTATTGATGCGATGGGAGCCGATATCGTCTCGGCCCCCAGGCCCGATATTAATTTTACGCTCACGAAAAGCTATCTGGACGCAGCCTGGATGTTTGCCGATAAGTGGCGGCTATCAACGTCCTGGGAGGGGGACTGGTCAAATAACACGTTGCCAGAACCCGAACGCGTTAGCTTCGGTGCCCAGCGGTTTGGCCGTGGATACCAGGACAGTGAAGCAAGCGGTGATTACGGCTATGGCGGGCAGGTAGAACTGCGCTATATCCAGATGCGAAAAGAGAGCACATGGCTTGCCACAATCCAGCCCTACATCCTGGCCGATACCGCGCAAACCTGGTTTAACACCTCCGGCTTGCCTCATCAGCGGCTCGGGTCAGTGGCGGCTGGCGTGATGGTAGGCGATACCCGCCACTATAGCATCACGGTTGAGGCGGCAAGACCCGTCGGGGATGTTCCGACAGACAGTCGCAACAGAGACTGGCGCTACAGTCTGACGTTTACGTGGAATTTCAATAAAATGCAGTAAGCCTTTCAGCCCGAATACTGGCAGGATCAACGCAGCGCAGCGCGTGGGTTGGACAGGCCTCCACGCAGGCCGGTCCGCCTTCGCGCTGCACACATAAATCACATTTCAGCGCTTGTGCCCTGCTTCCCACCAGCCGTACCTGCATCGCCCCAAACGGACAGGCGACCATGCAGCTTTTACAGCCAATACAGCGCATCTGCTCAACAAGCCAGGCGCCTGCCGTAAGGCTGATGGCATGGGTTGGGCAGACATTGGCACAGGGGGCGTCCTCGCACTGATGGCAACCCACCGCCGTAGTGTAGGCGTCCCCCTTCACCACCCGCAGGCGAGAGGTAAAAGCCTCTGCGGTGAAGTCATCCTGATGCGCGACCGCACAGGCCACTTCACAGGTGCGGCACCCGATGCATTTTTCCGCATCCGCCATGATAAATCGGTTCATCTGTTACGCCTCGCGTACGTTAAAACCCAGCTCTTTTGAGATAGCCTCTGCCGTTTCGCGCAGCGGCTTGAGCAGGTTCTTCTCGCCCACCTGCTTCATGCGCGACGTCGATAGCGAGATAGAGATCGCATACGGAACGCGGCCGTGAATATCAAACACCGGCACGGCAATACAGGAGACGCCCAGCTCGTTCTCTTCTTTGTCCATCGCCATGCTGCGATCGCGAATTTCCGCCAGTTCATCATACATGGCGCTCAGTTCAGTGATGGTGTTGCGCGTCAAAGGTTGGATCTGTTCCTGATGGCTTTCCCAGTAGCTCGCCACGTAATCCTGATGACCAAACGCCATGTAAATCTTGCCCATCGCAGAGCAGTACAGCGGCATATGCTGGCCGATATAGGCGCGCGTGCGCAGCATACCGGTTGTCGGTTCGAGCTTATAAATCAGGATGGCGTGGTCATCTTCCCGGCTGGAGAAGTTCACCGTCTCGCCGGTCGCAATGTTCAGCGCTTCGAGGTGCGGAGCGGCCACGTGAATGATATTCAGCGACGACAGCGCCTTTTGCCCGACGGCGATAAATTTGGTGGTCAGGCGATAGCTGCCCGCGGCGGGTGCCGGGGTCACGTACCCGCACGACTGTAGCCCCTGCAGCAAGCGGTGCACGGTGCTCTTATTCAGCCCCGCCAGTTCCGATAAATGTGCAAGCGGACACCCGTTCGGATAGTTGCTGAGGATCTCAATCAGCATCAGGCCGCGAAACAAGCTCTGGCTGCCTGCTGGCCTCTCTTTTTCTTGCCTTATTTCGCTCTCTTTCATGCTCATTACATGGCTCCTGTTTAGCGCGTCCTGATGGTAGCGCAAAGTGTGGGTCAGTTCACGATCTCAACAGAAAAAACACAACCAATTGATTTTAATCGATTTTGAAAAACATGAATGTCGTTGATCTGACAAAATTTGATCGCTATATTTGAAATCAGATTTCGCATAGTGGAATTTAGCGATAAAAAAGCACTCACACTTGCCCTTAAAAGAACAGGAGAACAGGGATGAAAGTGACCTTCGAAGAGTTGAAAGCGGCGTTCAATCGGGTTCTGCTCGATCGCGGCGTGAAAGCGGAAACCGCAGACGCCTGCGCCGAGATGTTTGCCCGCACCACGGAATCCGGCGTCTATTCGCATGGTGTAAACCGTTTCCCGCGTTTTATTCAGCAGCTTGATGCAGGGGATATCATTCCTGACGCCCAGCCCAAACGGGTGATGACATTAGGCGCCATCGAACAGTGGGATGCGCAGCGCTCCATTGGCAACCTGACGGCGAAGAAGATGATGGATCGCGCCACCGAGCTGGCGTCCGATCACGGCATTGGTCTGGTGGCACTGCGTAACGCGAACCACTGGATGCGCGGCGGCAGCTACGGCTGGCAGGCGGCGGAGAAGGGCTATATCGGCATTTGCTGGACCAACTCGATTGCCGTGATGCCCGCGTGGGGATCAAAAGAGTGCTGCATCGGCACAAACCCGCTGATCGTTGCCATTCCGTCGAACCCGATCACCATGGTCGACATGTCGATGTCGATGTTCTCCTACGGCATGCTGGAGGTGAACCGCCTGGCCGGGCGCGCGTTGCCGGTAGATGGCGGCTTTGACGACGAAGGTCACCTCACCAGAGAGCCGGGCGTGATCGAGAAAAACCGCCGTATTCTGCCCATGGGCTACTGGAAAGGGTCCGGCTTATCCATCGTGCTCGATATGATCGCCACCCTGCTCTCAAACGGATCGTCCGTCGCGGAAGTGACCCAGGACAACAGCGACGAGTACGGCGTATCGCAGATCTTCATCGCCATTGAGGTGGATCGCCTGATCGATGGCCCAACCCGCGATGCCAAACTGCAGCGCATTATGGACTTCATCACCACCGCCGAACGCGCGGATGAAAATGTCGCCATCCGTCTGCCAGGGCATGAATTTACCCGTTTGCTTGAAGAGAACCGCAGCAACGGCATCACGGTTGACGACAGCGTGTGGGCGAAAATCCAGTCTCTGTAAGGAGTGGGCCATGATATTCGGACATATTTCCCAGCCAAATCCGTGTCGCCTGCCGCGGGCGATTGAAAAAGCCCTTCATTTTCTGCACACGACGGATTTCACCACCCTGGAGCCAGGCGTAGTAGAAATTGAAGGTCGCAACATTTTTGCCCAGGTTCTCGACCTGACAACAAAGGATCTGCACGAGAATCGCCCGGAAGTGCATCGCCGCTATCTGGATATCCAGTTCCTGGCCTGGGGTGAAGAGAAAATCGGTATCGCTATTGATACTGGTAATAACGAAATAAGCGAATCATTGCTGGAACAGCGCGATATTATTTTTTATCACAACAGTGAAAATGAGTCGTTTATCGAAATGATGCCCGGCAGCTATGCCATATTTTTTCCGCAGGATGTGCACCGTCCTGCCTGTATTAAAAACAAGGAAACCACAATTCGTAAGATTGTGGTGAAAGTGGCAATCAGCGAATTAGATTAATTTTCTGATATACCCTAAATAATTCGAGTTGCAGGAAGGCGGCAAGAGAGTGAATTCCCAGGAGCTTACATAAGTAAGTGACTGGGGTGAACGAGCGCAGCCAACGCACATGCAACTTGAAGTATGACGGGTATAAATACAGGAACGCGAAATGACTAATACCGGTTTTATTATTGGTGCGTACCCCTGCGCACCCTCGTTTCACCAGAAAGGGGAACAAGAAGAACAAACCTTCTGGCGGGAACTTTCCGACACGCCGAATATTCGCGGGCTGGAACAGCCTTGCCTTGAAAATCTTCACCCCCTTGGTGACGAATGGCTGTTCCGCCATACCCCGGGGGACTGGCAAATCGTGGTCACGGCAGTTATGGAAACCATGCGGCGCCGCGGCATCAACGGCGCGTTTGGCCTGGCCTCGGCTGACGACGCGCAGCGTAAAGCGTGCGTGGACTTTTACCGACATTTGCACAAAAAATTAACGCCGTGAATACCCGCTTCCCGGGGAAAGTGATTGCTCTTGAGATGCAGGCGGCCCCGCAGGCGGGCAATGCCTCGGTCGAACAAGCCACCGACGCGTTTTCCCGCTCCGTCCGTGAAATAACAAGCTGGGACTGGGGCTGCGACCTGGTGCTGGAACACTGCGATGCCATGACCGGCGTCGCACCCCGTAAAGGCTTCCTGCCCTTAGAGCAGGTGCTGGAGGTGGTGAAAGACACGGATATCAGCGTCTGCATCAACTGGGCGCGGTCGGTCATCGAAGGCCGTAACACCACCCTTCCGCTTGACCACGTTCAGGCCGCGCTTAATGCCGGGAAACTGGGTGCGCTGATGTTTTCAGGCACCACCCCCGGCGGGGAGTACGGTGAATGGCAGGATCTGCACGCGCCCTTTTCCTCATTCTGCGCCGACAGTTTGATGTCCACTGAACGTGCAAAAGCACTCTTTACTGCGGCGAGCGCCGCAACGTTGAAATTCTCCGGTATTAAATTACTGGAAATAAATGCTAATGCTGATGTCAGCCATCGCATCGCCATTTTGCGCGACGGTATCAGCGCAATGAATAAAGCAACGCAATAACAATAAGAAAAGTTTATTCCGGTTACCTACTGAGAGATTAACTATGAATATTTCTACTCATGCTCTACATGCGGACATTCCGCGCCAGCGCTGGCTAAGAATCATTCCTCCTATTCTTATCGCCTGTATTATTTCATATATGGACCGCGTGAATATCGCGTTTGCAATGCCGGGAGGGATGGACGAAGAATTAGGTATTACCGCCACCATGGCAGGCCTCGCGGGCGGCATATTTTTTATCGGCTATCTGTTCCTGCAGGTACCCGGCGGCAAGATTGCGGTACACGGTAGCGGCAAGAAATTTATCGGCTGGTCACTGGTCGCCTGGGCGGTGATCTCGGTGCTCACGGGTCTCGTGACGAATCAGTACCAGCTGCTGGTGCTGCGCTTCTTACTCGGCGTGGCGGAAGGCGGGATGCTACCCGTTGTGCTCACCATGATCAGCAACTGGTTCCCGGATGCCGAACGCGGTCGCGCCAACGCAATTGTGATCATGTTCGTACCCATCGCCGGGATAATTACCGCCCCGCTGTCGGGATGGATTATTACCGCACTTGACTGGCGCTGGCTGTTCATCATTGAAGGTCTGATGTCCGTCGTTGTGCTGGTGCTGTGGGCGTTCACCGTGTACGACCGTCCGCAGGAAGCCCGCTGGATCTCAGCGGCCGAGAAAAACTATCTGGTACAAACGCTGGCGGCTGAACAGCAGGCCATCGCCGGAAAAGAGGTGAAAAATGCCTCGCTCAGCGCGGTGCTGTCTGACAAAACCATGTGGCAGCTGATCGCCCTGAATTTCTTCTATCAGACCGGGATTTACGGTTACACCCTCTGGTTGCCGACCATTCTGAAGGAGCTGACGCACACCAGCATTGGTCAGGTGGGGATGCTCGCCATCCTGCCCTATATCGGCGCCATTGCGGGCATGTTCCTGTTCTCCTCGCTTTCTGACCGCACCGGCAAGCGCAAGCTGTTTGTCTCCCTGCCGTTGATTGGCTTCGCGCTCTGCATGTTCCTCTCCGTTGCCCTGAAAGCAAACATCTGGCTGGCCTATGCCGCACTGGTGGGCTGTGGTTTCTTCCTGCAATCCGCCGCGGGGGTGTTCTGGACGATACCGGCAAGACTGTTTAGCGCCGAAATGGCAGGTGGCGCGCGCGGCGTGATCAACGCCCTGGGTAACCTCGGTGGCTTCTGCGGCCCGTATGCCGTTGGCGTGCTGATCACCCTGTACAGCAAAGATGCAGGCGTCTACTGCCTGGCCGTTTCACTCGCGCTGGCGTCGCTGCTGGCCCTGCTGTTGCCGGCGAAATGCGATGCCGGGGCAGAGCCCAATCCCACGGTAAATCCCCATAAGCGTGCGGCCTGATGCCCTCACCACAGCCCTCTCCCACGGGGAGAGGGAGAAAACTGAATAGTAGGTCGGGTAAGCGAAGCGCCACCCGGCAATTAAGCGAGATGAAGATGAGTGAAAAAGAGCCCTTCTGGCTGGGTATCGATTGTGGCGGTACTTATCTAAAAGCCGGTTTATACACCCGCCAGGGCAAAGAAGTTTGTATCGAACGCCGCTCCGTTGCCACGCTCAGCCCGCGAGCGGGCTACGCCGAGCGGGATATGCATCAGCTCTGGCAGCACTGCCACGCCACCATCGCCGCGTTGCTCAAGAATGCAGGCGTAAACGGCAACCAGATCAATGGGGTCGGCATTTCTGCGCAGGGTAAGGGGCTGTTTCTGCTCGATAAACAAGACCAACCGTTGGGCAACGCCATCCTCTCCTCCGATCGCCGGGCACTGGAGATTGTGCAGCGCTGGCAGCAGGACGGCATTCCCGAAAAACTCTACCCGCATACGCGCCAGACGCTGTGGACCGGGCATCCGGCCTCGCTTCTGCGCTGGGTCAAAGAGAACGAGCCGCAGCGGTATCAGCAAATTGGCTGCGTGATGATGGCGCACGACTATCTGCGCTGGTGCCTGACCGGCGTGAAGGGCGGTGAAGAGAGCAACATCTCCGAGTCCAATCTCTACAACATGAATACCGGGCAGTATGACCCGCAGCTTACGCGCTGGCTCGGGATCAGCGAGATTGACGGCGCCCTACCGCCGATTGTCGGTTCAGCAGAAATCTGCGGGGAAATCACCGCTCAGGCAGCCGCCCTGACCGGTCTTGCGGCGGGCACGCCCGTCGTGGGGGGACTGTTTGATGTGGTTTCCACCGCGCTCTGTGCCGGACTGCAGGACGAGCACACGCTTAACGCCGTGATGGGCACCTGGGCCGTCACCAGCGGGATCGCCAGTGCGCTTCGCAGCAACGAACCCTTCCCCTACGTTTATGGCCGCTACGTGCATCCGCAGCAGTACATCGTTCACGAAGCCAGCCCGACCTCGTCCGGCAACCTTGAGTGGCTCACCGCGCAGTGGGGCGACATGTCGTTCAGCGAGATCAACCACGCCGTCGCCAGCCTGCCGAAAGCCGAAAGCGATGTATATTTCCTGCCGTTCCTCTATGGCAGCAACGCCGGGCTGGAGATGACCAGCGGTTTCTACGGAATGCAGGCGCTACACACACGCGCGCACCTGCTGCAGGCGGTTTATGAGGGCGTGGTGTTCTGCCACATGACCCACCTCAACCGCATGCTCGAGCGCTTTACCCACGTGCATGCCCTGCGCGTGACGGGTGGCCCAACCCATTCGGACGTATGGATGCAAATGCTCGCGGACGTCAGCGGGCTGGCGATTGAACTGCCGCAATTGGAAGAGACCGGCTGTTCCGGCGCGGCGCTGGCCGCCCTGGTCGGCACCGGCGTGTATCCCGATTTCCATGCGGCGCAATGCGCCCTCCGACACAACATTCGTGTCATTGAGCCTGACATGCGCGCCCACGAGGCCTATCAGCGCAAATATCAGCGCTATCAGCTACTGATTTCAGCACTACAGGGCTATCACGCCCGAGTTAAGGAGAACAACCTATGAGCCGACCATTACTGCAGCTGGCGCTCGACCATACCTCTCTTCAGGCCGCGCAGCGTGATGTCGCGTTGCTTGCCGATCACGTTGATATCGTCGAAGCGGGCACCATTTTGTGCCTGACCGAAGGGCTAAACGCCGTGCGCGCCCTGCGCGAGCAGTGCCCGGATAAAATCATCGTTGCGGACTGGAAAGTGGCCGATGCCGGAGAAACCCTGGCAGAGCAGGCATTTGGCGCGGGTGCAAACTGGATGACCATCATCTGCGCCGCCCCGCTGGCCACCGTTGAACGCGGCCACGAGGTGGCCCTGCGCCGCGGGGGAGAAATCCAGATGGAGCTCTTTGGTCACTGGACGCTGGACGATGCTCGCGCATGGCATCGCATCGGCGTGAAGCAGGCCATTTATCACCGCGGACGTGACGCACAGGCGAGCGGCCAGCAGTGGGGTGAGGAGGATCTCGCAAAAATGAAAGCGCTCTCCGATATCGGTTTGCAGCTTTCTATTACCGGCGGTATCACCCCCGCCGACCTGCCGCTGTTTAAGCAAATCAACGTCAAAGCCTTTATTGCCGGACGCGCGCTGGCAGGCGCCGCCAATCCGCCGCAGGTGGCACAGGCATTCCATTCGCACATTCGCGACATCTGGGGAGCGTAACCATGCGTCAGCATCCGTTAGGTATTTACGAAAAAGCGCTGCCAAAAGATCTCTCCTGGCCCGAGCGGCTGGTACTGGCGAAAAGCTGCGGGTTCGATTTTGTCGAGATGTCTGTCGATGAAACCGACGAGCGATTATCACGCCTCGACTGGAGCACCACGCAGCGCGCCTCTCTGGTGGAAGCGATGCTGGAAACCGGCGTGGCGATCCCCTCTATGTGCTTGTCTGCACACCGTCGCTTCCCGTTTGGCAGCCGCGATGAAACCGTACGCGAACGCGCCCGTGAGATCATGAGCAAAGCCATCAGGCTGGCGCGTGACTTAGGCATTCGCACCATCCAGCTTGCCGGGTATGACGTCTATTACGAAGCGCATGACGAGGGGACGCAACAGCGCTTTGCCGACGGGCTGGCGTGGGCCGTGGAGCAGGCCGCCGCCGCACAGGTGATGCTGGCGGTGGAGATTATGGACACCGCGTTTATGAACTCCATCAGCAAATGGAAAAAGTGGGACGACATGCTCGCCTCACCGTGGTTCAGCGTTTATCCGGACGTTGGCAACCTGAGCGCGTGGGGTAACGACGTCACCGCCGAGCTGACGCTGGGCATTGACCGCATTGCGGCTATTCACCTGAAAGATACCCAACCCGTCACCGCACAAAGCCCCGGACAGTTCCGCGACGTGCCGTTTGGCGAGGGCTGCGTCGATTTCGTTGGCGTGTTTAACACGCTGCATCAACTGAACTATCGCGGCGCATTTCTGATTGAAATGTGGACCGAAAAAGCAAAAGAGCCGGTGCTGGAGATTATCCAGGCGCGCCGCTGGATTGAAGCCCGTATGCAGGAAGGAGGCATGACATGCTAGACGAACTTAAAGCCGAGGTACTGGCAGCAAACCTGGCGTTGCCCGCCCACCAGCTGGTGACCTTTACCTGGGGCAACGTCAGCGCGGTTGACCGCGAAAGCGGCATGATGATCATTAAACCGTCCGGTGTGGAATACGACGTGATGACGGCGGAGGATATGGTGGTGGTGAGTATCGCCACGGGCCAGGTCGTCGAGGGGAATAAAAAGCCCTCTTCAGACACGCCTACCCATCTTGCGCTGTATCGTCGTTACCCGGAGATTGGCGGCATCGTGCATACCCATTCGCGCCACGCCACTATCTGGTCCCAGGCGGGGCTGGATTTACCGGCCTGGGGTACCACGCACGCGGACTATTTCTACGGAACCATCCCCTGCACGCGCCTGATGACCACGGCAGAGATTGCAGAGGAATACGAATACCAGACGGGTGAAGTGATCATCAAAACCTTCGAGGAGCGCGATCTTAGCCCGATGCAGATCCCGGCGGTGCTGGTCCACTCCCACGGCCCGTTCGCCTGGGGTAAAGACGCGGCCGATGCGGTTCACAATGCCGTGGTGCTGGAAGAGTGCGCCTATATGGGCCTGTTCTCACGCCAGCTCGCACCGCAGCTACCGGTTATGCAGCAGGAGCTGCTCGACAAGCATTATCTGCGCAAGCACGGGGCGAATGCCTACTACGGGCAGTGATCGGGCATTGAGATGGGCTTTAAGGAACAGCAGTGCAGGCACGATCGTAGGCCGGGTAAGGCAACGCCGCCACCCGGCTTTACCGCATCAGAAACGCCAGGTCAGGCCGGTCATCAGCGCGAAGCTGTCGTCGCGGTCGATCATCGGGCTATTCTTCACGTCGTCAGGCAACACGGTGTAGACCGCGCTGGCGTTAAGATACAGCTTCTGGGTTAACTGATATTTAGCCGCCAGGCCAACGTATGGCGTCCAGCTGTCGCCGGCGGTGTATTGATCCAGTCCGGAGCGGCGAGACTCGCTGCCGGATACGCCGTAGTAGTAGTCGTTATAGCTTTCGTCGCTGTAGAACACACCTACGGAAGGCGTCAGGGTCAGGCGCTCCATTTTGATCGGACGGAAGTACGATACTTCGCCGATCACGCCGCCGCTTTCATCCGTGGCATCACCAGAGACCGCCACTTTCAGCGATCCCCAGCTTTCGTGGCGGTAGTACGCCCCACCGAGGAAGGCGGACGCTTTACGCTCATCCAGCTGCTTCATCTGATGATCGTCGTTATCGTCAGGGTCGAAATGCAGCGGCATCCACGTTGCGGTCAGGCTCAATTCATTTTTTGCATCTTTCCACAGGATCCATCCGCCCGTGGTCTGACGAACGTAGAAACGATCGCCTTCGTAGCTAATCAACGGTACTGCGGTCGTATTTTCGTTATAGCCTTTGTAAGGAGACTCATTAAATACAGCCCCCGCACCAAGTGAAAATTCACCGGCCATGGCAGACGTTGATGCAAATAACGTGGCAGCGATGAGTAAATTGTATTTAATAGTCATTCCATGTAATCCATATATATGCCAAACAAGCGAGGCGCATAATAATGGTTACAAAATTGCCAATGCAACGCTGCGGTTTATATAATATTATATATAAAATCATATAGATGGGTGTGCATAATGAGTACATTACAGCTAAAACCACGCGAATTAAAAATTATCTCCGTCATTGCAGCCACCCACAGCATTGGTGATGCCGCCGCCCTGCTGGGTATGGCGCAGGCCAACGTCAGTAAATATCTGTCTGATTTTGAAACGCGGGTTGGGCTCAAGGTTTTTGAGCGCACCACGCGGCAGCTGGCCCTGACCCAGTTTGGTGAAGCGTTACTCCCCTACGTGAATGCCACGCTGGATAAGAACAGTCAGCTTGTTAATTTCATTGCTGATTATAAGCATGAAAAGCGCGGAAAAGTGACGATCTATGCCCCAACAGGTATCGTAACCTACCTCGCGCGACACGTGATCCATCAGATAGAAGACATCGGCGACATCCGCATCTCCCTGAAAACCTACAATCTGGACCGGAATGAATTTTCAGAAGGCGTTACCTTTCCGGATGACTGCGACATTTTAATTACCTATGCTCAGCCGAAAGACGAAAGCCTGGTTGCTAGCGTGTTGACACAATATTCCGTTACGGCCTTCGCAACCGTAGAATATTTAAATAAGCATCCCTTAACCGGACCTGAAGATTTAATTAATCACTCCTGTATTCTCATTGACTCCATGCTGGTCGATGAAGCTAACATCTGGCGTTTCCGCGTGCACGGCAGCGATGACGTGCATGACTACCGGGTGACCGGTAATTATATTTGCGACAATACGCAGACGGCCCTGGAGCTGGCAAGGAATAATCTTGGGATTGTTTTTGCGCCAAAAGAGAGCCTGAAAAAAGAATTAACGAAAGGCATGCTCGTCCCCTGCTTCCCGCATCAGGAAGAGTGGTGGCTCGACCTGACCGCCATCTTCCGCAAACGCGAATACCAGCCCTGGCGCGTGCAATACGTTCTGGATGGCGTACTGAACTGCCTGCGCCAGCAAATTGCTCAGGCCGCCCACGGACGGCCTGAGCTGGGCGACTAGAACAGCCCCAGCGGCTTATCGGAATAGCTGACCAGCAGACATTTGGTCTGTTGGTAATGCTCCAGCATCATCTTGTGGGTTTCACGCCCGATGCCCGACTGCTTATAACCGCCAAATGCCGCGTGTGCCGGATAGGCGTGATAGCAGTTGGTCCAGACGCGCCCGGCCTGAATGCCGCGGCCCATTTTATAGGCCAGATTACCGTTGCGGCTCCAGACGCCTGCCCCCAGGCCATACGGCGTGTCGTTGGCAATCGCCAGCGCCTCCTCCATCGTTTTAAAGGTGGTCACGGCCAGCACCGGTCCGAAGATTTCCTCCTGGAAAACGCGCATGGTGTTCTGCCCGAACAGGATCGTCGGCTCAAGGTAATACCCGTCCTGCAGATCCCCTCCGAGCACCTTACGGCGTCCGCCGGTGAGAATATCCGCCCCCTCCTTCTTGCCGATGTCGATGTAGTTGAGGATCGTTTCCAGCTGTCCATGCGAGACCTGCGCCCCCATCTGGGTGACATTATCGAGCGGGTTACCGCTGCGGATAGACTCGACGCGGCGAATGGCCCGCTCCATAAAGCGCTCGTAGATGGATTCCTGCACCAGCGCGCGGCTTGGGCAGGTGCAGACTTCGCCCTGGTTAAACGCAAACAACGCAAACCCTTCCAGGGCTTTATCGAAGAAGGCATCCTCTTCCTCCATCACGTCCTCGAAGAAGATGTTCGGGGATTTCCCGCCCAGCTCGAGGGTCACCGGAATGATGTTTTGCGTGGCGTACTGCATGATCTGCTGGCCCACCTCCGTCGACCCGGTAAACGCCACTTTGGCAATCCGTTTTGAGGTAGCCAGATATTCGCCTATCTCCCCGCCCGCGCCGTTCACTACGTTAATCACGCCCGGCGGCAGGAGATCGCCAACGATTTCCATCAGCAGCAGGACCGAGAGCGGGGTCAGACGCGCCGGTTTGAGCACAATACAGTTTCCGGCCGCGAGCGCGGGCGCCATTTTCCAGCTCGCCATCAGCAGCGGGAAGTTCCACGGAATAATTTGGCCTACTACCCCCAGCGGTTCGTGGAAGTGATACGCCACGGTGTCGTTGTCAACTTCGCTGATCCCGCCCTCCTGCGCGCGAATACAGGAGGCAAAATAGCGGAAGTGGTCGATAGCCAGCGGCACGTCAGCCGCCATCGTTTCCCGGATCGGCTTGCCGTTATCCCAGGTTTCCGCCGTCGCCAGCAGCTCCAGATTTTGCTCCATCCGGTCGGCGATTTTGAACAGGATCGCCGCCCGGTCCTGCACGGAGGTGTGAGCCCATTTCTCTTTCGCTTTGTGCGCCGCATCCAGCGCCAGGTCGATATCACGCTTACCGGAGCTGGCAATCTCGCACAGCGGCTGGCCGGTAACCGGGGTCAGGTTGGAATAGTATTCGCCGTCGACGGGCGCGACCCAGTCGCCGCCAATAAAGTTGTCATAACGGGGCTTCAGCTTGAGGGGAAAACCATACTCGCCGGGCTGGATACGCGATGAGGGAGGATTGTTTGTCATGTCCGTCTCCTTGCTGTTGGTGTACAACAAGGGTAGTTCCGGCTGGCGATTTTCTCGCCAACCGGTAACGGTGTTTACGACGGAGGTCACGGAGTTTCAGGAAATAATAACGAATCGCGCAACAGATGATCGTTACCGCGACGGCGGGTAAAGCCGATGCGGTTGAAATACTCCAGGATCTGAATCGCCAGCTTGCGGCCCACGTTCAGCCGATCGCGGAAATCCGCTGCGCAGGTCGAGCCGCGCGCCTGATCCAGCTCGCGGATCAGGTTGGCAAACGCCACAATGCGATCGTTACGGTAGTAACGATCTTTCACGATCGCGACGATTAGCCCCTGCTGCGCCGCATGGCGCAACACCTGCCGCATCAGCTGCTCTTCGGTATTCGTTTCGCGAGCCAGATCCCGAACCCACCACGGCTCATCGCCAAACAGCGGGGCTACTTTTTGCCATATCGCCTCCTGATCTGCGGTGAACCCGGCCTTGTGATCCGGCAGGTGCAGCCAGCCGTGGTGGCTTTTAATCACCCCGCTTTCGCGCATGTTTTCGATCAGCAGCAGCACCAGCGCATCGTCTTCCATCGGCAGCGCCATGCGTCGCAGACGCTCACGGCCCGGGCCTGGCTCGTCCTGATGCTGTTCGTGGTAAATCGCAAGCGTGTTCAGTATCTTACGCTGCCATTGCGCAGCAACCGGGGCATTGAGCAGGCTGTCTCCGGCCTGTATAAAGCCCGGCTCCTGGGTCAGCTGGCGTAAGCCTTCCCCGCTCAGCTGGCGTGCCCATGCAAAATCACGCAGACTCACCGCCCCGCGATCGAGGTGCACCCGCAGCGCGGCGTTATCCTCTTTGGCCTGCGCCAGCGCGGCCAGCCACTGCAGATATTCCGGCTTACGCTTGCCGCGTCGAGGTGGGTTAAGCGCCACCACGCGCGCCCCCGCCAGCGTTTCCCTTGCAGAAATGTCACGCAGTACCAGACGATCGTTGTCTGCCAGCCAGAGCGGCGAATCGAATACCAGCTCGGCAAGGTCGTTTTCCAGCAGCGACACGCGCCCGGTGATATGGCTGGCCGCGTGGTGAATATGCAGCGGCTGCCATTGGGTCAACGGTATGTGTGTCTGCAGGGAGACAATCACGCGTTCAGACGGTTCCGGTGGAGCATCGGCCAGCAGCCAGTCTCCGCGGTTCAGCTGCTCTTTTTCCGCATCCCCGGCAATGTTCAGCGCGATACGTTGTCCGGCGTGGGCACGGTCAGCGGGCTGGTTTTGTGCGTGCAGTCCGCGCACGCGCATCGGTTTATTCACGCCCGTCAGCCAGAGGGTATCTCCCACGCTGACTTCACCGCTCAGCGCGGTGCCGGTTACGACCAGCCCCGCACCTTTTACGGTAAAAGCCCGGTCGATCGCCAGACGAAAGCGGTGATGGCTGGCGTGAGCGCGTGATGAAAGGTGCTGTAAATGGTGGCGAAGTTCGTCGATACCACGCCCTTCTGTCGCCACGGTGACAAAAAGCGACGCATCGGCAAAGCCATACTCCCGTAAGGTCGCCTGGACCGTTTCGCGCACCTCGCTGACGCGCGCGTCATCCACGCGATCGGCTTTGGTCAGCGCCACGGTCAGCTGCGGGTTGCCGGTTAGCTGCAGGATCGCCAGGTGCTCGCGGGTTTGCGCCATCACGCCGTCATCGCAGGCCACCACCAGCAGGGCATGATCGATGCCGCCCACGCCCGCCAGCATGTTAGACAGAAACTTTTCATGCCCCGGCACATCAATAAAGCCCAGCACGCGGCCATCAGGCTGGGGCCAGTAGGCATAGCCCAGATCGATGGTCATGCCGCGCTTTTTCTCTTCCGGCAGGCGGTCGGCGTTTACGCCGGTAATCGCCTGCAGTAACGTGGTTTTTCCGTGGTCAACGTGACCGGCGGTGGCAATAATCATTTCAACAACATCTCCAGAAATCGCTCTTCATCTTCAAGGCAGCGCAGATCCAGCCACATTCGGCCGTCGTAAATCCGCCCGAGAACCGGCGTCGGCAGGCCACGCCAGCGTGACGACAGGGCTTCAAGATGGCTACCGCGCCCGTCACGCGGCGTGAACGTCAGCGCCTCACTCGGCAGCCTGTCCACCGGCAGCGAACCGCTGCCAATCTGCGACTGGCAGGGCTCAATGCGAACGTCAAAATCGGGGTAGTGCGGGGCGACGCGCGGCAGCAGTAACTCGGCCTGGGCGCGAATCGAGGCGGCATCCCGGCTTAACAGACGCAGCGTGGGCAGGCGGTCGGCCAGTTTTTCGGGGTAAAGATAGAGCCGCAGCGTCGCCTCCAGTGCGGCAAGCGTCATTTTATCGGCGCGCAGGGCGCGCTTGAGCGGATGCTGCTGCAGCTGCGCAATCAGCTCGCGCTTGCCGACGATAATCCCGGCCTGCGGCCCGCCCAGCAGTTTGTCGCCGGAAAAGCTGACCAGGCTAACGCCCGCCGCAATCATCTCTTGCGGCATCGGCTCTTTTGGCAGCCCGTACAGGCTCAGATCCACCAGCGAGCCGCTGCCGAGATCGGCAATCACCGGTATATTCAGTTCGCGCCCAATCGCCGCCAGCTCCGCCTCTTCAACCGTTTTGGTGAAGCCTTCAATATGGTAATTGCTGGTATGGACCTTCATCAGCAGGGCGGTATTTTCATTCACCGCCGCGCGATAGTCTTTCGCATGGGTACGGTTAGTGGTACCCACCTCATGCAGCGTACAGCCCGCCTGGCGCATCACGTCAGGAATACGAAACGCCCCGCCAATCTCCACCAGCTCGCCGCGGGACACCACCACCTCTTTGCCGCTGGCGGTGGCCGCCAGCATCAGCAGCACCGCTGCGGCGTTATTATTCACAATGCAGGCATCTTCCGCGCCGGTCAGCTGGCACAGCAGCTCCGCCAGCGCGCGGTCGCGGTGCCCGCGTCCGGCGCCGTCCAGATCGTACTCCAGCGTTACGGGCGCTTGCATGGCCTGCACGACCGCGGCAACGGCCTCTTCCGCCTGCTGCGCGCGCCCCAGGTTGGTATGCAGCACGGTTCCGGTCAGGTTTATCACCGGGCGTAATGCGCTTTGCGCCTTCTCATCCAGCCGCTGTTCAACTTCCTGCTCCCACGCGCTACACCAGGCGGGCAAGGCGTTTTCTGCCTGAATCGCGCATCGGGCTTCGTCCTGAAGCAGGCGTAACATTTCCACCGTCGCGGTATGGCCGAAACGCTCAGCAACAGTATGAATGCGGGGTTCGCGAAGAAGACGGTCGGTAGCGGGGATCTGGCTGTACAGCGAATGATGAGTAGTCATGAAGGCGCCTGGCGAGTAAATATCTTCCCCCCTCCCGACGGGAGAGGGAGTTAACATGTGGGGGGGATTGTACCGCCTCCGACGGCGAAGTGTTATAACCCGCGTCAAGCCTTTGGTGGTTCGGTACGGGCAAAGCTCTCGCGGCTAAACAGCGTGTCTGCAAGCTTCACCAGCAGCGGACGGTCGACGCACCAGCCCGGGGAGACGTGGCGGAAGTTGAGATAACCAATCGCGCAGGCGATGGCGATGGTCCCCAGGTTCAGGCTGTCGGTGTCGATCTTTCCCTCCCGGATAAGCTGTTCACACCTGTCCAGGCTGCGGCTGATTTTTTCCCGCTGGCGTAACAGTTCCGTTTCCGACTGCTGGGCAGCGGGCCTTGCCTGTTCCCGTACGGAGGTTAACGCCGCATCCATAATACCGTCGGCCAGGGCTTCGACCTGCTTCACCGCCAGCGCCGCTTTTGGGTCAGCAGGCAGCATAGCCGGGGCAACGCCCAGCAGCTCAATGTACTCGGCAATTATTGGGGAATCGAACCAGTACTCGCCCTCGTCCGTGACCAGCGCCGGGACTTTTCCCAGCGGGTTGTACTGCGCAACGCCGTTTTCCGCGTTGTAAGGCTGTTCATTCACAAATTCAAATTCAATCCCCTTCTCCAGCAGGAGAATCGAGATTTTTCGCACGAAGGGACTGGTGTAGCTGCCGATGAGTTTCATTGCCTGATCCTTAATGCCGGAAAAAAGTCAGTATGGATCAAGCGATGAAAAAAGGGCAGGTCTGCATGTCGCATTCCTGCCCTGGAAGGATTAGTGATCGAGGTAGAGGTAGTGCATCCAGCTGGTCATACGCAGCAGTACTTTACGCATGACCGAGACGTGGGCGAAGTGGTCCGAATAGACCGCCACCTGGGCATAGATACCGTCCGGCAGGGCATCGACTTCAGCGTCAGGGCTCAGCTCGATGATGGCCTGCACGCCATCCGTGCCCGGCGTGACCGTCAGCGACTGGAGCGCACCCTGCGCCTGATAGGTTCCCCCCGGCACCACCGGCAGAATTGCGGTGAGCTTCCCGGAGAATACCTGGCCCGGCAGGGCGTTAAACACCACTTCCGCTTCATCGCCCGGTTTCAGACGCAGCAGCGAGTTCTGGCGGAACTGGGCCACAATCTGACGCTTCTGTTCAGGAATGAAGACCATTACCGGACGCAGAGGCAGCGCGGCGGCATAGGTCCCCGGACGGATCAGCACCTGGGTGATGTAACCATCGCTCGGCGCACGCACTACGGTCTGGTCCAGGTTATATTTGGCTTCGGCAAGCTGGGCACGTAACGAAGCAATCTGTGACTGCTCGCCGTTCACCATGCTGTCTAACTGGCTTTGAATCTGCACCTGCTCAGCCACGGAGCCTTTCACCATGGCATCCTGTGCCAGATAGTTTTGCCGCGCGTTGTCGATATCGCTTTCAGAGAAAGGATTCACCTTCGCCTGGCTGCCTTTCAGGTAGCGCTGATAATCTTTATAGAGGCGATCGCGCTCAGCGGAGACGCGTGTGGTATTGGCAACCGCTTCCGACAGCTGCGCTTTCAGGTTATCGATATTGTGCGTCGCGGTCACCAGGTCAGCCTGGAGTCTGTCGACGCGCGCCTGGTAGCGGCCAGGATCCAGTTTAAATAACACTTCGCCTTTTTTAATAAGCTGGTTATTTTTATCCGTAACTTCACTGACCACACCGGTCACCTGCGGCGTGATTGGAATAGAAATAACCGCTTTTTGCGCCGTAAAGGTATACGGATGGTTATAGTTCATTAACAGAATAAGACCGGCAACAATAAATACGCCGCCTAATGTTGCGGTGGCAAGCGTCCACTGGTTGACCGGAATACGGAATATTTTAAAAATGGCCCAGGCAAATGCCACGTAGGTCAAAATAATCAACAGATCCATGATTAGCGCTCCAGCGTGTTCTTATCAGCAGTGGGCTGTACTGCAGCCAGCTTTTGTTCGAGTTCCGCCACGCGTTTGGCCAGCGCATCCATGCCCGGAACTTCATCAGGCTTTGTGATGTGGTTTTGCATGCCCCAGCCGCGATCTTCGCGGTACAGCGTGGCCCAAATCCACAGGAATGGCCAGATGGCATGGAGTGTAAACAGGCTAATCCAGCCTGCCGTATGAATGGCATCGGCATGCGGATGGTTACGCTTTTTGGCCATATTATAAGGAATATCATGGATGGCGATGATTCCGTAAAAGAGAACCAGAAATACAAAAATCAATACGCCCAGCGCAAAATAGTTGAGAAACATATTCTCCTCACTTAAACAACGTCAACTCATTAAATTAATAAAACGGTACGCAACCTAATTAATTTTTTTTTAAACACGGGGATGTGCTTACTATTTCCGAGCCGGGGAGTATGAGTTTTTATAATATCTCCATGCAAGTTTATAAGCGTGTCAAAATATATCCTGAATAATAATAGACTTAACCTTACAATATGAGCGTAATCCACCTTTTAACTTTTCGCCATACCACACATCAAAAGTGGTTTTTTAGCTTATCGTGTCGTGCCATATCATCCTGGCGCTGAAACGCGAAGCAGAGTTTGCCGCCGATCACAGCCGGAGAAATCTGCATAAAAATATTTTGTGAAATCAGTCACAATCCAGAAACAAACACGTCATGACAAAACGTGACGGTAATCACACAAAGGGGTGGATTTTGCTTTTTTTATCGCCATCGTATTTTTTTTGCCCACTTATTTTGTGATTGAGATCACTTCATTGACATCCCTACCCCCTGCCTTTACGTGACACACATCACATAAATTTTCCCTGTCTGGACAGTTGAACGATTCAGTGCCAGATTTCACAGCATCAGAACAGGGCCCGGCTACCTCTGCCGCCTCATTAACAATAAACCTCGGGCCATAAGCCTAAGCGTAAACAGAAGAAGGGGTGTTTTATGTCATCCGATTTCAAGATCAAAGTTCAAAGCTTTGGTCGTTTCCTCAGCAACATGGTGATGCCAAATATCGGCGCGTTTATCGCGTGGGGTATCATCACTGCATTGTTCATTCCGACAGGGTGGTTGCCTAACGAAACGCTGGCGAAACTTGTTGGCCCAATGATTACCTATCTCCTGCCGCTGCTCATCGGTTTCACCGGGGGTCGTCTGGTGGGCGGTGACCGTGGTGGCGTCGTGGGTGCCATCACAACCATGGGTGTTATCGTCGGTGCGGATATGCCGATGTTCCTCGGGGCGATGATTGCCGGTCCTCTGGGCGGTTGGGCGATTAAGAAATTCGACGTCTGGGTTGATGGTAAGATCAAATCCGGCTTCGAAATGCTGGTGAACAACTTCTCTGCGGGCATCATCGGGATGATCCTCGCCATTCTGGCGTTCCTCGGCATTGGCCCTGCGGTTGAAGTGCTGTCTAAAGTTCTGGCGGCAGGCGTAAACTTCATGGTGGCGCATGAGATGCTGCCGCTGGCGTCGATCTTCGTTGAACCGGCGAAAATCCTGTTCCTTAACAACGCCATCAACCACGGTATCTTCTCGCCTCTGGGCATTCAGCAGTCACACGATCTCGGCAAGTCCATCTTCTTCCTGATTGAAGCCAACCCGGGTCCAGGTATGGGCGTACTGCTGGCGTACATCTTCTTTGGCCGTGGCAGCGCAAAACAGTCTGCTGGCGGTGCGGCGATCATCCACTTCCTGGGCGGTATCCATGAAATTTACTTCCCATACGTGCTGATGAACCCACGTCTGATCCTGGCCGTTATCCTCGGCGGTATGACCGGCGTGTTCACGCTGAGCGTCCTGGGCGGTGGTCTGGTTTCTCCGGCCTCTCCGGGTTCTATCCTGGCGGTACTGGCGATGACGCCAAAAGGCGCTTATTTCGCGAACCTCGCAGCTATCTTTGCGGCAATGGCCGTCTCCTTCGTGGTCTCTTCTATCCTGCTGAAAACCAGCAAGGTGAAAGAAGATGATGACATCGAAGCCGCAACCCGTCGTATGCACGACATGAAAGCCGAATCCAAAGGCGCAACGCCACTGGCAGCAGGTGATGTTTCTAACGACCTGAGCCACGTGCGTAAAATCATCGTTGCTTGTGATGCCGGTATGGGTTCCAGCGCAATGGGTGCAGGCGTGCTGCGTAAGAAAGTGCAGGATGCGGGCCTGACCAACATCTCCGTGACCAACAGCGCCATTAACAGCCTGCCGCCGGATGTTGACCTGGTGATCACGCACCGCGATCTGACCGAACGCGCCATGCGCCAGGTGCCGCAGGCACAGCACATTTCGCTGACCAACTTCCTCGATAGCGGCCTGTACACCAGCCTGACCGAACGTCTGGTTGCCGCGCAGCGTCACGAAGACAACGAAGTGAAAGTGCGCTCCAGCCTGCAGGACAGCTTTGACGAGAGCAATGCCCACCTGTTTAAGCTGGGTGCGGAAAACATCTTCCTCGGTCGTACCGCGGCCACCAAAGAAGACGCGATTCGCTTTGCCGGTGAGCAGCTGGTGAAAGGCGGCTACGTTCAGCCTGAATATGTCGACGCGATGCTGGAACGCGAAAAACTGACCCCGACCTATCTGGGCGAATCCATCGCGGTGCCGCACGGTACGGTTGAAGCGAAAGATCGCGTCCTGAAAACCGGCGTCGTATTCTGTCAGTACCCGCAGGGCGTGCGCTTCGGTGAAGAAGAAGATGACATCGCCCGTCTGGTAATTGGTATCGCCGCTCGCAACAACGAGCACATTCAGGTGATTACCAGCCTGACCAACGCGCTGGATGATGAAACGGTTATTGAGCGTCTGGCGAACACCACCAGCGTTGAAGAAGTTCTGGCTCTGCTTAACAAATAACGGTACTCCTCCCTCTCCCCCCGGGGAGAGGGCTAGGGTGAGGGGAAAACGTTCCTCACCCCAGCCCTCTCGGGTAAAAACATTGATGAAGGTTAACACTATGAAAGCATTACATTTTGGCGCAGGTAATATCGGTCGTGGTTTTATCGGTAAACTGCTGGCAGACGCGGGCATTACCCTGACATTCGCCGATGTGAATCAGGTCGTCCTGGATGCCCTGAATGCCCGTCATAGCTATCAGGTCCATGTGGTGGGCGAAAACGAGCAGGTTGAGACAGTATCTGGCGTAAACGCGGTCAGCAGCATCGGCGACGACGTTATTGACCTTATCGCCAGCGTCGATCTGGTCACCACCGCCGTGGGCCCGGTTGTGCTTGAGCGCATCGCCCCTGCGGTCGCGAAAGGCCTGGCAAAACGTAAAGCGCAGGGTATCGACACCCCGCTGAACATCATCGCCTGTGAAAACATGGTGCGCGGCACCACGCAGCTGAAAGGCCACGTTCTCAACGCTGTGGCAGATGAAGATAAAGCCTGGGTGGAAGCGCACGTCGGTTTTGTGGATTCCGCCGTTGACCGTATCGTCCCGCCGTCAGAATCTGCGACCAACGATCCGCTGGAAGTGACCGTGGAAACCTTCAGCGAGTGGATCGTCGATAAAACCCAGTTTAAAGGCGCGCTGCCGACCATTCCGGGAATGGAATTAACCGATAACCTGATGGCATTTGTCGAACGCAAACTCTTCACGCTGAACACCGGGCATGCTATAACCGCGTACCTCGGAAAATTGGCCGGTCATCAGACCATTCGTGATGCGATCCTCGATGAGAAGATCCGCGCGGTGGTAAAAGGGGCAATGGAAGAGAGCGGCGCGGTGCTGATCAAACGCTACGGTTTTGATGCTGAGAAACACGCAGCATACATCCAGAAAATCCTCGGTCGCTTTGAAAACCCGTATCTGAAAGATGACGTTGAGCGCGTGGGGCGTCAGCCGCTGCGTAAGCTGAGCGCGGGCGACCGCCTGATTAAGCCGCTGCTGGGCACGCTGGAATACGGTCTGCCGCACGCCAACCTGGTGAAAGGGATTGCCGCCGCGATGCACTACCGCAGCGAGCAGGATCCACAGGCGCAGGAACTGGCTCAGCTGATTGATACCCAGGGCGCGCAGGCTGCGCTGGCGCAGATTTCCGGTCTGGACGCCAACAGCGACGTGGTTGTGGAGGCGGTTAACGCATACAACGCAACCAAATGATGCAGAATGCGGCGCAGGTAATCCTGCGCCCTGATTACAGATTGTCAGATATGCAGGCAATAATGGAACAAACCCAGGCCTTTGAAAATCGTGTGCTTGAGCGTCTGAATGCTGGCAAAACCGTACGAAGTTTCCTGATTGCCGCCGTCGAGCTGTTAACCGAGGCGGTGAATATCCTGGTGCTTCAGGTGTTTCGCAAAGACGACTACGCGGTAAAATATGCTGTAGAACCGTTACTGGACGGAGACGGACCGCTGGGCGATCTATCCGTGCGTCTGAAGCTGATTTATGGTCTTGGCGTGCTGAACCGACAAGAGTATGAAGATGCGGAGCTGCTAATGGCGCTGCGCGAAGAGCTCAACCATGACGGTAACGAATACACCTTTACCGACGATGAGATCCTGGGGCCGTTCGGCGAGCTGCACTGCGTCACCGCGCTCCCTCCGGCACCGCAGTTTGATAACAGCGACCCGGAGCTCTACGCGATGCAAAAGCTGCGTTATCAACAGGTTGTCCGTTCTACGATGGTCCTTTCCCTGACTGAGCTGATTTCCCGAATCAGCTTAAAAAAAGCGTTTCAGAAGTAAGCCTGCTCACATTGGTGTATCCTTCCCTGTAAATTCCCCGTTTTCAGAGTTATTTGTCATGAAAGAAGTCGAAAAGAACGAAATTAAACGCCTGAGCGACCGCCTGGATCTCATCCGCCATCAGATGGCGGGCCTGTCGCTGGTCGATTCCGCCGAGAAATATGCCGAGCTTGAAAAAGAGACCGCAAAGCTGGAAGCGGAGATTGAACGCCTGCGCGAGGTTAAAGGCCAGAAGCTGAGCAAAGAAGCGCAGAAGCTGATGAACATGCCGCACCGCCGTGCGATCACCAAAAAAGAGCAGGCCGACATGGGCAAGCTGAAGAAAAGCGTCCGTGGTCTGGTGGTGGTTCACCCGATGACCGAGCTTGGCCGCGAAATGGGCCTGAAAGAGATGACGGGTTTTTGTAAGACGGCGTTCTGATACTTAATCTAAGTAAAATTTTATACAAGCCAGCCCAATATATTCATCAGAAGAATGTATTGGGTTTTTTAATGTCCAAAACTACAGGATTACTTCCCGTAAATGTAAACAAGCAATAGTGAAATCTGCAGGTTCACAATTCTCATTCTTGAGAGTAAAGTGGACATTCATTTCTTTCGATCTAACTAATACACACGGCACGTCATTGAAATATAACATATTTCATTGGCATGATGGTATGTCATTGCATTAGGTTATAAATTTTATGAATTCTACTGAGAGCTCTACCTTTCAAAACAGCGCCCTTTCTTTAGAACAAAAACTTGAAAAAGCCAGGGCTGAACTTCTGGATTTGGGGGCAAGAAACCGCTTACTAAACATTCCGCGATCGAAGAATACACGTTTCCTGGAAGTGATTGATGAGCGTTCTGAACTGGTCTACAACCTTCTGTTTAATGAAAAAAAAACGTTCACATTTTTGCATGGTAAATCAGGTAAAGAAGACGACCAGGAGACTGAAGATGGTCTTTCAGACGAAAAAGCTTTTATTTATCAATTTGATGAAAAAAACACCGAAATCAAATCGCAGCATCTTGATACTAAACTGCAGACTCGTTTAACCCCTAAAGGGTTGCAAACTCGATTACTTGATTTGTACCACGACTCCAAAACGCTTGAAGAGGAGCAAGGCGCAAACATTCTTTTCCTGGCACTGGGCACATTGAAGTGGGTAGATCCCGCCAATAAAGAGAATTTCCGTTATGCTCCTCTGATACTAGTGCCAGTAAGTCTGGAACGCGGTAGTGCTGGAGAAAGATTTAAACTAAAAGCACGTTCAGAAGACATCATTCCTAACCTCTCTTTGGAAGCATTCCTTGAACGCGTACATCAGATCACATTACCTGTGATGCAATCTGATGATGATGAAATTAACATAAGTAGTTACTTTGAAGCTGTACAGCAATCAATAGCTTTGAAAACAGACTGGGAAGTTATAACAAATGACATCATCCTTGGTTTGTTCTCATTTTCTAAATTTTTGATGTATCGAGATCTCGATCCTGCAAACTGGCCCGATGATGAAGCTATTACATCAAAATATCTTATTCGCGCCCTCATGGAAGAAGGGTTTGATGAAAGCGATGGACTGAATCGCCACGGATAATCTAGACACTTCTGAGCCGTTGATAATATAGGTTTTCATATTCAGCCGGTGGCATCTGCTCGCTCGAACCATGCCGACGCTTACTGTTATAAAACATTTCGATATAATC